>CAIWDQ010000255.1 GCA_903911455.1 uncultured bacterium | reverse complement strand
TAATCTTACAAATTTCCCTACAGGAGTTTATATTTTGAAAGTTAGTAATAAAAATGCTGTTGAAGTTAAAAAGTTAATGGTTCGTTAAATTAATATTCTGAATATTAATAAGCTCCTTACTTATCAATTCTTTAAGTAAGTAGCTTTTTTGTTTGCTTTTAATTGCTATTGAAGTTACTTGACTTTTAAATATATATTTAGTATTTTTGTAACCTCAGTTTACTCTAATTATTAAGGTTTAAATTCTCTTGTATAATGAGTAAAATTGAATAGATAAATATTTGATATCAAGTTTGAATTAGTAAATTATAACAAATAAATAATAATAAACATGAAGCACTTTTTCTTTAAAATTAGTTTTATTCTTGTGATTCTTTCCTGTTTTGCTTTCAATAAGGTAAGTTCACAATCAAATCAGTACTTAAATTTTGATGGTACTGACGATTATGTTAATGTCCCCAATGCCTCCGCTTTATTAGTTGGTTCAACAACTATGTCAATGACCGGTTGGTTTTTTGATAACAATTTAAATTATGGTCAAGGTATGATGGGTTTTCGTACAGGAACCGAATGTTTTTATATGATTACTCTTGCAAATGGTGTTGTTGAAGCACGTTTTATTAATTCTTCCAATGTTACTTCTCAACCAACAGTTCCTGCAAATACTATTATTCCAAACGTATGGCAGCATTTTGCATTTGTTTATGATGGTACTCATACTTATTTCTATTTAAATGGTAATTTAGTAAGTAGTGCTACAGCCTCTGGTACTCTTGCTTTGGGAACTACTCCTTTTGCAATTGGCAGAAGTATCTTCAGTAATCTTAATTTCTATTATAATGGAAATATAGATGAAGTTTCAGTTTGGAACAAAGCTTTAACTCAAGCTGAAATACAAGGTATAAAGAATAATGAAATCAATATGGCTAGTAGTCCTGTAGGTTTACTTATGTATTATAAATTCAATCAAGGTGTACCAGGTGGAAATAATACAGGAATTAGTACTCTTCATAATGAAGTTGCTGCAAATACTCCACTTTATGACGGTGTACTTACTAATCTTGCTTTAACTGGAACTACTTCTAACTTTGAAGGAACTTTAAATACTACTTTTCAGGCTATTTCTTTTTCTCAGTTGCCTACTAAATTAACTACTGCTGCTCCTTTTAAATTAAATGCTACTGCTTCTTCAGGTTTACCTGTTGGTTATACAGTACTTTCAGGTCCTGCAACTTTACATAACGATACAGTAGTGTTAACTGGTACTGCCGGTACTGTAAAGATCAAAGCATATCAAAACGGGAATGCACAATATGACACTGCAACTCCCATAACAAATGTTTTTGATGTAGTTGATCCTAACTTAAATGTGCCTACTATTGACCCACGACATCCTATTGCTGGTAATGTATATATGCCTTCTTTGGCTAAAATCCAATTAGCTGCTTTAGCTACTATTAATTATCCTACTTTATTCTCAATACAGGATTTAAAGTTTAAGATAGGTAGTACAACTATTACAGCTCATGATTTTGGTAACGGACATTATACTGCTTGGTGGCAACCACCTACATACGGGTCTTATACAATTCAAATTCTATCTACAAATAATTTCGGGGCTGTTGGTTCTGTTAATGTTAATATTAATGTAGTTCCGGCTAATTCTGATACTACTGTACAGGCTTTTAGTGGAGTTCTTATCAATACAGGCATACCTACAGTTACTGTTGACGGTAATCTTCCTTCTTTTATTGGTGCTTATGATACTATTATTGCCACTCTTACAGTTAGTTGTCCTAGCGGTGGTTGCGGAGCATGGGATCACACTGCAAGTATTGAAGCCAGAAGTCACGAAGGCAATTGGTTTGAGATTATCCGATATATCACTCCTTATGCTACAGCTTGTTCGCATTCAATTAATCTTGCTGATTATGAATCTCTCTTAAAAGGAAAAGTTACTTTTAGAGTTACTTGTGGTACTTTTGATAATGGTTATTTATATGCTTTAAATTTTACATTTAAACATGGACCTACTGCTCACATGTACAGTCAGGTTACTAAGGTTTGGGATGGTAGTTATTTGTTTGGTGATTATGTAACTCAACAACCAGTTAGTGTCTATAATTACACTTACCCCGCTAGTGTGTTATCATCAAAATTAAAACTTATTTCTACAGGACATATGGGTCCTAATAATACTAGTAATGCTGCTGAGTTTTATGAAGCTACCCATCATATTTATGTTAATAATACCAATACATTTGCACAACATAACTGGGTAACTTGTAATCCTAATCCTGATAATTGTATGCCTCAAAGCGGTACATGGCAGTACAATAGAGCAGGTTGGTGCCCGGGTTCAATTGCTAAACCGTATGATTATGATATGACAACTTTTATCCCTACAAACAACATTGCATTGAAATATGTTTTTTATGAAAATTATACTGATCAATGTAATTCTCATTATCCACCTTGTGTATCCGTAAGTGGTTCATGTGATTGTACTGATGGAGCCAATCCATTTCTTGTTGTAGCTTGTAATCTTATCAATTTTTACGATGCTCCACCAGCCAATCCTTTGATGCAAAATGTTAAAGAATTAAGAAAAGATTTTGGTATTGCAGTTTATCCTAATCCTTCAAATGGAATGTTTAATCTTACATCAAATAATAAACCTAACAGTATGTGTAATGTAGTTGTTTATAATTTAATGGGAAATATTGTATCGCAATTTGAATGGAATGGTGACAATACTACAATTAATCTTACTAATTTTGCTACAGGTGTTTATATTATGAAAGTTAGCAATAAAGACGGTGTTGAAATTAAAAAATTGATGGTTCGTTAAAATCATCTCAATTATAATATAAATAGCCTTTATCATTCATTTGATAAAGGCTATTTTTTTTATAAGATGTAGAAACTATAATATAATTTTACTAAAGTTATAATGACACTTTATTACTTTCAATTTATTTTTATTAAAAACTGTATTTATGTATTATTTATTTATTTATTTATT
>CAIWDQ010000254.1 GCA_903911455.1 uncultured bacterium | reverse complement strand
TTCCTCACTTCGTTCGGAATGACATTTCTTTGTGGGTTTATATTGAGGGAGGAGATTCGGCAATGCCGAATCTCCTCCCTCTCCTATCAAATAAAAATACCTTGTCATTCCGAATGAAGCAAAGCGAAATGAGGAATCCCAATTAATATTTAAAATTTAGATTGCTTCGTCGTTCCTACTTGCAAGGACGACGTATTTATTTTAAAATGACTTTTTAGAGGAAAGTATTCCTAATTTTTAGTAATTTTGCGGCATCAAAAATATACATCAGATGCTTAGCGAAGACTTCAATAAACTAGACTCTAAACAATATATTCTAATTAAAGGTGCAAAAGTTAATAACCTAAAAAACATTGACGTAGCCTTGCCTCGCAATAAGTTTATTGTGATAACAGGTTTGTCAGGCTCGGGTAAATCTTCTCTTGCATTTGATACTTTATATGCTGAAGGACAACGCCGCTATGTTGAAAGTTTGAGCGCTTATGCCCGCCAGTTTCTTGGTAGGATGAGCAAACCTGAAGTGGATTATATAAATGGGATTTCGCCTGCCATTGCAATTGAACAAAGGGTTAACAACCGCAATCCCCGCTCTACAGTAGGCACAACTACCGAGGTTTATGAATATCTAAAGCTATTATTTGCCAGAATTGGCGTTACTTATTCCCCGGTTTCGGGCGCACAGGTTAAACGTCACTCTGTTACTGATGTTGTGGATTATATTTTATTACTAAAAGAGGATGCTAAAATAATCATCCATGCACCTTTAATAGTTAAAAACGACAGGACGCAGGAAGAGCAGTTAAATATTTTGAAACAACAGGGTTTCTCGCGTCTTTTGGTGAATGATAAGATAGAAAAGATTGATGATATCATTAAAAAAACGATTCCTAAAAAGGCAAAATTAAGTATTCTAATTGATAGGATTGTTGTGAAGAAGGATGATGATGATTTAACTTCGCGACTTGCTGATTCTGTGCAAACTGCTTTCTTTGAAGGAGAAGGAATTTGTACTGTTGGGATACTAGAAGATGATGTTTTAAACAACAAAGAATTCTCAAATCGCTTTGAGCTGGATGGAATTACTTTTGAAGAACCCAGCGCAAACCTTTTTAGTTTTAACAATCCTTACGGTGCCTGCAAAACATGCGAAGGCTTTGGTTCTGTGATAGGTATAGACGAGGATTTGGTTATCCCAAACAAATCTTTATCAATTTATGAAGAAGCTGTAGCCTGCTGGAAAGGTGAAAAGATGAGCGAATGGAAAGACCAGCTAGTGATGAATGCCTATAAATTCAATTTTCCGATTCACAAGCCTTATTATGAGCTTACTGAACAACAAAAAGAGTTGCTTTGGAAAGGAAATACTCACTTTGGAGGTATTAATGATTTCTTTAAATATGTTGAAGAGCAAACCTATAAGATACAATATAGGGTGATGCTTTCCAGATATCGTGGCAAAACTGTGTGCCCTGATTGTAAAGGAACCCGGCTTAGAAGTGATGCCAATTATGTGAAGATTAATGGCAAATCAATCACTGACTTTGTGTTGATGCCTATTAATAAAGCCATTGAATTCTTTCAAAATATTAAGCTTACTGATTTTGAAACTAAAGTTGCTAAAAGATTACTTACCGAAATCTTAAATCGTTTGCAAGTAATTAATGATGTAGGCCTGGGATATCTTACTCTAAACAGGCTTTCTAACTCATTATCCGGTGGCGAATCTCAGCGTATCAATCTGGCTACTGCTTTGGGTAGTTCGTTGGTTGGCTCAATGTATATTCTTGATGAACCGAGTATTGGCTTGCATCCAAGAGACACTCACAGATTGATTCAAGTTCTTCAGCAGTTAAAAAAACTTGGCAACACCGTTATTGTTGTTGAGCATGATGAAGAGATTATGAAAGCTGCTGATTATATTGTAGATATTGGTCCTTATGCAGGTAGCCATGGTGGTGAACTTGTATTTACTGGCAGCATGGAGGAGCTTTTGACTGAAAAAGTAGGTTTAACTGCCGATTATCTTACAGGTAAAAAGCGAATTGAAGTTCCTAAAATCAGAAGGAAATGGAAGGACTTTATTATGATTAAAGGTGCACGCGAAAACAACCTTAAATCTATTGATATAAAGTTCCCTCTGAACACTATGACAGTCATTACGGGCGTTAGTGGATCAGGCAAATCTTCCCTTATTAAGACAATTCTTTACCCATCGTTAAAGAAAATTTATGGTGGTTATGGTGAGAAGACGGGTAAGTTTGATAAGATTGAAGGTGATATAAATAAGATTAATGATGTAGAGTTCATTGATCAGAACCCGATAGGAAGATCTACTCGCTCAAATCCTGCCACTTACGTGAAGGCTTATGATGATATCAGAACATTGTTCGCCGACCAGCAATTAGCTAAAGTAAGAGGTTATAAACCCGGTTATTTTTCTTTTAATGTTGAAGGTGGCCGTTGCGAAGAGTGTGAAGGCGAAGGTGTAGTTAAGATTGAAATGCAATTTATGGCTGATGTTTCTCTTGTTTGCGAAAGCTGTGGTGGTAAACGTTTTAGGGAAGAAGTTTTAGATATAAAATATAAAGATAAAAACATTAGCGATGTATTAAATCTAACTGTAACCGAATCTTTGGAATACTTTGGCTCTGACAATAAGCTTTCGGCTGTTGAACAACGTATTATGACTAAGTTGCAACCATTAGAAGATGTTGGTTTGGGTTATCTTAAGCTTGGGCAAACCTCCAGTTCGCTTAGTGGTGGCGAAGCTCAGCGTATTAAATTGGCTTCTTTTTTAACAAGAGGTGTTGTTAACAATCCTACATTGTTTATTTTTGATGAACCAACTACAGGGCTCCATTTTCATGATATAAATAAGCTTAAAACTGCCTTTGATGCATTGATTGAAAAAGGGCATTCGCTTATTGTGATTGAGCATAATATGGATATTATAAAATGTGCCGATTGGATTATTGACCTTGGCCCTGAAGGTGGTGATGCAGGTGGTAATATTGTTTTTGAAGGACTACCTGAAGATCTTATCAAAGATAAAACATCTTACACTGCTAAGTTTCTAAAGAATAAAATCAAAAAATAGAATCAATTACAAAATAAAAATATGAATACAATAGACTTTTACAGTGAATTAAATGCAGCTATTACCGTTTGTGATAAAGACGGGAAGATACTATATATGAATAATAAATCAACTACGACTTTTGAGAAGTATGGTGCTGATAGATTAGTAAGTCAAAACTTATTGGATTGCCATCCTGAACCTTCAAAGACGAAGCTTAAAGGGATGTTGATAAATAAAGATACCAATGCTTATACTATTGAGAAGAATGGTATTAAGAAACTCATCTACCAGACTCCCTGGTTTACTGATGGTGAATATATGGGCTATGTAGAAATGTCTTTTGAAATCCCAATGGAGATGAATCACTTTGTAAGGCAGAATTCTTAACGAATAAATTCAAATACAGAAGCTAAGAATATCAGTAGAGTTTACTCAATTAGCAATATAAACAGGGATATGCTGCAAATGCATAGCTTTGATAAATTCTAATGCATTAATATGATCAGGAGCAAAAGCAGTAAGATAGCCTCCCCCACCCGATCCACAAAGTTTCATAATCAGGCTACCACTTTCAAGACCTTCATTCCATACTGCTTTCATTTTAGATGGAATTAAATTATTTAGATTTTTAAGTTGGAAAGTTGATAATGCCTTTAAACTCTGCCAGAAATCAGTTGTGTTTCCATTAAGTAAATTATGAATACATTTATCAGTTAAAGCAACAAATTCTTTAGCATCAACATTCATCTCACCATTAGGAGCAAACTGATCAAGAAACTTAGAAACCAATGGATTCGTCTTGCCACACCCTCCAGTATCAATTAGAAAAATAGATGTATGCTCGCGCTCCCAATTACGGGGAATACCTACCACTAAAGGCTTCTTTTCCTTATCAATAAGCAAAGGTTGACTTACGTAAATAGTAAGAGGATCAATACCAGAAGAGGTGCCATGAAAATAAGACTCCATACTTGCAAATAACGTACGCAGCTTTTCCATTTCGCTTACAGTAAGCTTATTTTCAGAAGTCTTTTTAATTGAATAACGAGAATAAACAGCAGCTACCACAGCCCCCGAACTACCTAGTCCGTAGCTATGAGGAATAGTTGATTCAAGATAAAGACCATCTTCAAGCTCTTTACGAAAACGTGGAAGATCAAGAATATCTTTATAATTACCTGAATCCTCAAGAGAAAGATGCAAACATTTAAGTAATTGTTGACTTTCAATTGCAAGTTTTAAATCAGTATATTTATCTTCCTGAATAAAACTAAACTCTGCCCTGAAATGACTGTAAGGAATACTTAAAGCCGAAGATCCAAGCAATATAGAATATTCGCCAAACAGCAGAAGTTTAGCATTATATGATGGGTTGCGTTTGTTCATCTACAAATTAGAATTTTTAAGTTCGTGAATTTTCTGAGGCCCAGTTCCACAATGATCATAAATTACTTTATCTACAGGGCAAATATCATTGAGTTCATTAAAGATAAAAGCTTCAACATTAGCTTTCGCTGATTCGGGATAAATAAGATGTATGTTAGGTCCGGCATCTATTGTAAAGAAAATTGGGAGACCTTTATATCTGGCATTCCTAATGCGTTGAATCAACTCAAGACTTGCAGGTTCTAACAAAACATCACCACCTTGAGAACTTATAATTAAAGCATGCAGACTCAAAGCTTCGTTTTCTGATACATCTGAAAGCAACTCCCAATCACCTTCAGCAAGTGCTTTCTTTGCTAAAGATAAATTGTTATTAGCTTGTAATAATCTGCCATTTGCATAAGGATGCTCCTTCATTAATGCATGCCCTTTAGTACTGCTCAAACTTTTCTCTTTGGCAGAAACTAAAAGGATAGCATCATGTAAATTATTAAATGAAGGATGAATATTCTGATTGATATCTATAGCATAATAATCAGAGCTTTGGCTCCACAAATCAGTAGCACCCCAAACAGTAAAACCACCATAGATTGAACGGCATGCACTCCCCGAACCCATCCGCGAAAGCGAAGATGCATATCTTAAGAAGTCTTCTTTAGGCAATTGATTACCCGAAATGAATTGTGCTACATCAATTAATGTAAGAGTTAATGCACTGAAACCTGATGCTGACGAGGCTATACCTGCAGAATGAGGGAAAGTGTTTTGGGTATGAATGTCGATGCTATAGTTAGTTAAAACAGGAATCTCTTTAATTACTGTTTGCCAGAATGGTTTTATCTTATTAAGAAAAGGATGCTCAGGGTTATCATTAACAGCTTTTATACCTCTATTATTTGAGTTAGGAAAAGCAGTTAATTTTGTTGTAGTATGAGCTTTTGACAAGCTAAAACTTAAGGAAGGATTCACAGGGAGTTGTCCGTCACGCTTGCCCCAGTATTTAAGCAATGCAATATTAGAAGGACTTCTCCATATAGTTGTCACCTCTTCATTAAAAGAAGGTTTCCAACTCAATATTTCTTTTTGAATCTCTTTTAACTCCATAATTAGGCTTTTATTTTAAGTTCATCATAAGAAAACATAGTTATGATTCCAAGTTGTTTTAAGTCTTCTCTTAATTCACTTATTGGTTTTTCTGAAACAAACATTGCAAAATCTCCTCCCCATGCCCCTAAAGATTTCACTGCCCCTTTAAAATCACAAAAGCGTTCTTGTTGAGCTAATACAGGTCTGTTTAATATTGATGAAAGAATTGCTTCATGCTTATTTATATATTTAATAATTTCCAAAGCATCTGAAGCTTTGCAAAACATATCAGCCAATTCAGATATCTTATCTATAACCTTTTGAGAAGGCTTTTCATACTTCTTATATCTTTCTACTTCTTCCTTACTGTTCTGTTTGTTGCCCAGATATGCGAATATGCAATGCTTTTTTATGGCTTCGCCTAATTCTGCTTTAGTTACAAAAGGAGTTTCATCAACTAATTGATAAAATATAGGAGAATCCTGTGTGGCACAAGCTAAATCATAACCCGAACCATTTGAAACCATCTTAAAAAGAGTATATTCGTTAACATTAGCCCAACGTGCAATCAATGAAATCAGAGTTGAACTGCTCCCAAATCCAAATTTCAATGGATAGTTTGCAATTATATTAACTGTATAGCCACTTTGCGTGAAAAGAAAGTCATTGCTTAATGTTTGAGCAGACTGTAATATTTTCTTAAGTTCTAATGCAATTGTAGTATCAGATGTATTTATAACATCCAGATTAGGTAATTGAAACGAAGCCTTAAACCATTTCTTATTATTCTCTTTACTAACCCAGTTTAAAATAGGTTCTGATGTCAATTCAACAGTCATTTCTTGTCCGAAGCAGATTGGTAAAGCCAATGCTTTAGCCCCATCTAAGACAAGATATTCTCCACTTAACAATAACTTGCCATTTGCTTTAAGTTTCAGGCTAGTGCTCATCAATAAATTGTTTTACGGCAGCAAAACTAACCTTTTGTCCCTGAAAGAAATCAGTAGCCAATTGCCTTTGTTTAGGAGTTGCACCAAGTGCATTAAATATATTAACGAGATGAAGTTTCATGTGTCCCTTTTGAATACCGACTGTAACAAGACTTTGTACTGCTGCAAAATTACTGGCCAAACCGGCAGAAGCAACAATAGCCATAAGCTCAGGGGCAGTTGGATTGCCTAATATATCAAGAGATTTCTTTGCTAAAGGATGTAAATTAGTAATACCGCCAATAGTCCCCAAAGCCAAAGGAATCGTTAGCCAAATTCTAATATTATCGTCTTTAATTTCACACTGACTTAATGCTCTGTACTGCCCGGTTCGCGATGCAAAAGCATGAGCACCTGCTTCGGCAGCACGCCAGTCGTTACCTGTGGCAATAATTACAGAATCTACACCATTCATTATACCTTTGTTATGAGTAGCTGCACGATAAACATCATTCCACGCTATCTGGTAAGCAAGCTCTACTTTTTGAGCAAACATCAATTGACTCATCCCAACTGTAATTCCATGAAGATTACGAATCGGACAACTTACTTCAACAGTAACAGTACAATTCTCAACATAATTACTTAGAATAGACATTACAATTCTACAATCTGAATTTTCAGGATTCTTAGCAGCATTATTTAATCCTTCGTCAAGTCCTTGAGCCAGTTCTTCAAGACAGGTATTAATAAAGTTAGCACCCATTGAATTTACAGTGTCAAATTCAACAACTAAACGGAAAAGTTTGTCTGTCTTATGACGATCATCAGCTAGTTCAAGACTTGTAATACCTCCACCTCGCTGAACCATACTTGCAGTAACATACTTTAATCTTGACAATAAAGTAGCTTTAAGTTTAGGCCAGGCATCAAATAAAGCCTTATCATCAGCAAACCATTGGAAATAAACATGGCCTAGCTTAGTAGTTTTAATTTCTTTAAGAGCGAAACCACCACGTTCGGCCCAAAAGCGAGCAGCACTTGCACAAGCGGCAACAACTGAACTCTCTTCGGTAACCATCGGAACATGATAGATATTACCATTAACCACAAAGTTAGGAGCTATCCCGTAAGGCAGATGATAAGCACTTACAGTATTCTCACTAAGATCCATAAACATTTCGCGGCGAGCAGGATCTTTAACAATATATGAATTTAATTCAAGCTCAGTAACCCCCGGTTCTTCACATAAGTGAGAAACGAGTTTCCGCTTTTCGGCTTCTGATAATCTTGAAAACCCTTTATAAATTATACCTTTCATGTTTAATATTTAGGATGAAGCCATGCTTTTGAGAATCTAAGGCCGTGTACTTGTTCTTCAACATATCTTTCAAGTGCTTCGTAAGAATCACGGGCATGACGAAGAAACCCTGAAGCTTGTCCGTAAACTGCTGGCAATTTACTTTTAGAAATAAGATAATACCCATCAAGATGTGAATGTATTCCACCTGAAATAATCAGTTGTTTACATTTAATATCTAAGCCACTATCAACAAAACCATTTATAATATCAACCATAGATTCGGCAGTGTGCCCAATGTGAGTTAAAGGTTCAAGATGCGATACATTCTTAGGTTCTCTTCTTATTAATTCAAGACGTGCAAAATTAGTTCCTCCAAAAGATGCAGTTTCAATAGCTTCAATAGGTAATTGCAATAATTCTTTCAGACTACGAGGCCCCATACCTTGTCCTACTTCTTTAATAATAATCTTTAAATTAGTTTTAGAAAGAAAATCATTAACAGTATCAATTGGACGATGATACAGTAAATCTCCTTCTTCCTGTAGTGATTCCTGAGAAGGATTTACATGTATAATTAATCCATCAGCTCTTAAAAGACTTACAAGATTACTTAAACGATCATATTCACCGATATTCATCATCTTCTCAAGCTGAGCAATACCTATATTTGCATATAAAGGAAGCTCGTTACCAATAATTTCTCTTACATCAAAATCAGGGAGATATTTTTCGTTTTCAAGTAGTATTCTACAACTTCCAAGCCCCATTCCCATACCAAATTCTTTGCATGCTCTTGCAAGATTTTGATTGATATGCATAGCTTCAGGAGCTCCACCCGTCATACTTGAAACCCATAAAGGAACTTTAAAAGTCTTACCCAGAAACTGAAAAGGTTTCCATTCGCCGTCAGCTTCCAAGCCCAACATTGGTTCGTAATCAAAACGAGTATCTAACTCATCCTGATTAATCTGCGAATTCAATGCCAGCCTGATATGATCTCCTTTCCTGTCTTCCATTTTTTAAAAAGTTTTCTATTAAACGTTAACCAATTGCTTTAGTTCAAAAATATAAAAGTCAATATGAACCCTATTTTAGATTTAATCTTTACTTTTGCAAAAATAATATAAATAATCCGAATAATTATGGATGGTCAAAATAGAAGTGATGTTACAGTGGGTTTAGAAGTTGGAATTGTGTTGAAACAACATCAATCTTCGGGCAAAATTACTGAAGGAATCGTTAAAGATATTCTTACTAAAAGTATGAATCATCCTCATGGTATTAAAGTTAGACTTACTACCGGTGAAGTTGGCAGAGTTAAAACTATATTTTAAAAAAATTTCTTTATGAAAGCGGCTTCATTAAAATTAATTAAGACTGAACTTGATCTTTTACATCCCGAAAAGGTTAAAGAAATATGTTTGCAATTGATTAAATTCAGGAAAGAGAACAAAGAATTGCTTTCTTATCTGTTGTTTGATTCTATTGATGAACAGGCTTATATTAAAGATGTAAAGTTTGAGATTGATGAGTTATTTAAGGATGTTAACAAAAGCAATCTCTATCTGGCAAAGAAAACTATTCGTAAGATATTGAGGATAGCTAACAAACAAATAAAATATTCGGGAGCTAAACAAACAGAAATTGAAATTTTAATTTATTTTTGTAAAGGCTTAAAAAAGTCGGGGGTGCCATTGAAAATAAGTACTGCTCTCGGTAATATTTATTACAGACAAATCATAAAGATAAAGAAAACTGTTGCAACGCTTCATGAGGATTTGCAATACGATTATTCAGAAGAAATAAAATCATTATAATTAAACTAAAAACAATGAATAAATTTAAACAATTTGGTGAAGATGTTGATGGATATCAAGTTCCGGTTTTAAACGAAAGAGAAGTAAGAGCTTCTGCAGGGATACTGTTTTTATTCGCATTTATATCTTTAATGATAATTATTTTTAAAGGAAATTTTATGATAGCAAAGTTCTTTGTTATCATCTTTTTATTTGATTTTACGATAAGAGTTTTTATTAATCCAAGGTTTGCTCCTTTTCTAATCATTGGCAGATTTATTGTTAAAAATCAACAACCTGAATATGTTGGCGCTCTTCAAAAAAAGTTTGCATGGATAATCGGACTCGTCTTAGCCGGACTAATGTTTTTCTTTTTAATAGTTTTAAACACCTATAGTATTATCACTGGATTAATATGTTTGATCTGTTTAATATTTCTATTTTTTGAATCCGTTTTTGGGATTTGTCTCGGATGTATATTTTATAATTTAATTTATAAAGAAAAAGCTAAGTATTGTCCTGGTTATAGTTGCGAAGTTAAAGACAGGGCAGACATTCAAAAAATAAACAAAACTCAATATTTGTTTTTCTTAGTTTTTTTGATCTATTTAGTTGTTTCAATCTATTTATTAAAAAACACTTTTAGTGTTAAACCCGAAAGTTTATGGGTTAAAATAGGAGTAAAAAAGGAAGCAAGTATAACTAATGATGCTAAATAAGATTTCTTTTCTTAAAGAATAAAATTATTGTTATGAGAGCAGAACTTACTGAAGAAGACATTAAAGAACTTAAAAATAGTTGTAAGCCTGGAATTGTAATTCCTTTTTTATTTTTCTTTATAGGTTCTGCAATAATTTTTATGTTTGAATATCAAATTGAGCTTAACCCAAAAACCTTTTTTACAGTTAAAGAATTGTTTATTTCTTCTATTATTTTCTATTTTTTTATCTGCATCTTAATAGGTTATTTAATGATTAGAAAATATGTGACAGATATTAGAAATGGAGAAAAGGAAATAGAAGTTAAAATTGTAATGCAAAAGGAAAGTAAAGAAGATTATGAAGCAGGAAGTGGTTCAACAAATTCTGTGATTTATACAAAAGAAATGAATTCATTTACTAACTGCTCTATTATCGTTGATAACACAAGATATAGGGTTGATGAGGATTTCTATAAGTTGGTTAAGGTAGGTGATGAAGTTTGTTTTAATTATGGACCAATAAGCAGAGATCTTATTAAAATTGAGATGAAAAAGATGCCCGTTTATGGCTCTACACCAATCAACTTATTTAATTAACATTATAAAAATGAAAGCAATTATTCTTGTTTTAATATTATTTAATACAATCATTGGGTATTCGCAGGATACTACCAATTTGATTAAAAATAATGATGGCAGTACTTCTTTTTGGCTTACTACTAAAAGTGATACTATGCTGATTAGTACTTATCCTAATGGTAAAAAAGAAACTGAACGCTGTTATAAGAACAAACAGATAACGGGTATTTATAAACGCTGGTACGAGAATGGCAAACTTATGTGGCAAAAGAATCTTATTAATAATATTGAGGATGGTAAAGCTGTTTTTTATAATGATAAAGGTGTGAAAATTACTGAGTTGATTTATAAAAAAGGAATCATTAAAGATACTCTTTTTATTAAGAAGAATATTCATTTAGTGTTAGGTAAGATTACTTATTCATCTAAAATATATGGAGGAGTGCAGCGTCCTGATGGTGGTTCTAATATATCAGAAAGTTCCGACCCGTATCAGAATTTTAAGATGTATGCTGTTAAAGTTGACAGTATCTTAAAACCTAAACTTATACAGTATTTTAAAAGTGATCACGACGGGCAGTTTATGGTGCTGGTACCTAAAGGGAAGATTGGTTTTTATCCTGCATCTATTAAGTTAAAAGATATAAAGCCCGGTGAGTATTGTCCACCTACAAAAGCTTTTAATGCTGGACAAAGTGGCTGGGATATGCGACAACCTCTTGTGGTTAAAAATGAATCTTTAATAAAGTTTAGTCTAAATAATTATTCGGTTGGGTATGCGCCTTAAGAATGTTTGGCTCTCCTATGCTGCATATTGTTTATTTATTGTTGGTTCTTTCGTTTTTGTTTTTAAACATTTCAAACAGCTAGCTTTGTTATTAATGTAAGTAAAATAGATTACCGACTATTTCTTTTAAGAAATTTAATTGTTATCAAATAAATTAATAACAGAATTGAATGAATTGCAAGAAGAAATAAACCTAAAAACAAATAAATCATTGATTCTCTACTGTCAATAAAAAGAGCCATTATTAAAAGAAAACCAGAATAAATAATTGCAAGTACAAAGTTTTTTATAAATATTTTACGAAGAGGTTGTAGCCCTACTGAGAAAGGAAAAACCAGACCCCAAATAAATGCTACTATTATAAGATACTTCTGTTCAAACATAAAGTGTTTCGTCTTATTTAATTTTAACGCAAAGATAATAATTATTATTACATCTCAGTATAATTATAAAAAGCCCTCGACCAAATACATGATGAGAATCTTTAAGATTATGAATTAAGAAAAATTAGGCCTATTTCCTAACACCTATTTTATGTTGCGGAGAATTTCCGATGCTTTCAATACGCATATTATATCGTTCGGAGAATTCCCGAGGCTTCCAATACGCATATTATATCGTTCGGAAAGTTTCCGAGGCTTTCAATATGCATATTATATCGTTCGGAGAATTCCAGAGGCTTTCAATATGCATATTATAACGTTCGGAAAGTTTCCGAGGCTTTCAATACGCATATTGGATGTCACGGAGAATTTCCGAAGCTCTCAATATGCATATTGTATGTCTCGGAGAGTTTCCGAAGCTTTCGCTACACTTTCCGAATGGTACTTAAAACCTCAAAATACTCTGTAATGTTTTCTATTATAGTTAATAATTCCTAGGGAACTATATTTATTTATTAATCTCCGCCGAAAGTTCCCACAGCTTCATAAAAATATATTTTCTTTAATTTGAAGTTTTTTTTGTGTTGGTATTAAATAATATTGTAGTTTTGTGAAACGTTTAATAAAATAAAAACAAAACATGAAAAAAATAATATTGAGTTTGGCTTTTATAATTGTTGTCTTAATAAGTTTTGGACAAACTAAATCATATTACAAAATATCTGGCAAAATACGTGATATTAATACATTACAAATGTTAAGAGACTGTCATGTAAAACTTGTTTCGTCTACAGGAATAGTGTTAGAAGTTAAATCTAATAAAAAAGGAGATTATATTATCGATAGTTTATCATCAGACAATAAATATATATATATTGAAGTTACAAAAAAAAGGTATCTAACTAATAATGAAAACAGAAAATCAATCTTATTTGATAGTATTCCTCACGACACAATTATAAATTTTAAGATAACACCAATACCTCTTTCTGGTGATTTTTTTCCAGAAATCTATTTTAAATATAATTCTGATATACCTGATAGTAGTTATCAGTATTGTTTGAATGATATTGAAAGTTTGATGCAAGGCTTTTATCATCAAAAACTAGTAATTGTTGGATATAAAGATTCTTTAGAAACTATTGACAAAAGAAAAGAAAGAGCAGAGTTTGTTTATAATCTTTTAATCAAGAAAGGTATTGATAAAAATAAACTAACTATTGATACGGTAGTAAACCAAATTTTGGCAAATATCTTCACATTATATTAGAAACAGGTGAATCAATATATCCAGATATTACAGAATCTTATATTTTAAATGCTTCAATTGATAAACAGGAAAGCTTAAGACAACTTAATAGAATTGTAACTTTTAGTATTGTTTCAGATGAATAATAATTTAAAGAACATATTTTAAAACAAAAAAAATTATCAAACAACAATTTAATACCAATTTTATGAAAAAAATAATTTTA
>CAIWDQ010000253.1 GCA_903911455.1 uncultured bacterium | reverse complement strand
TACACGACGCTCTTCCGATCTAAACATAATGTAATTGCTACAGGTAGACCTTTAATTATTGAAATATCTACTACTGAAAATGGATATATTATGGTTAAAAACAATATTCAGAAGCGCACTGAAGAAGAACCTTCAGCAGGTTTAGGATTGCAGAATATTAAAAACAGATATAAGTTTTTATCTGATAAAGAAATTGAAATAATAGTATCGGCTAATTATTTTTCTGTTGCTATACCAATGCTGGAAGAAAATTAAGAAAATTAAGAATTACGAATTACGAATTACGGAAATTAATACTTAATAATATGAGAATATTAATAGTAGAAGACGAACAGGCAGCGGCCCGACGATTAACTAGACTGGTTAAGGAGTTGCAACCGGATGCTGAGATAGTTGATAATTTCGAAACCATTAGCGATACTGTAAGTTGGTTGATGGTAAACAAGCAACCCGACTTAATGCTGTTGGATATTCATTTGGCAGATGGTTCGTGTTTTGAGATTTTTAAACAGATAAATGTTACAACTCCGGTAATATTCATTACTGCTTACGATCAATATGCCATACAAGCTTTTAAAGTTAATAGTATTGATTATTTATTAAAACCGGTAAAGAAAGAAGAGCTGGAAGCCAGTCTTTTTAAGTGGAAAAACGCACAACCTAAAGTTGATTTTACTTCTTTAATGGAGCAAATGCTTCAGAAAACTAAAGATACTCCTCACAGATTTGTTGTTAAATATGGGCAGTATTTAAAAGCTATAGATTCAGAAGATATAGCGCTCTTTTATTCAGAAGATAAAAACATTTATATCCTTACGTTCGACAAGCAATCCTACCCTATCGACTTTTCATTAGATAAACTTAGTGAGATGCTTGACAATAAATTGTTTTTCCGTACTAATAGAAGTATGATTATTAATTATAAAACTATAGGGCAGATGTATACACATTTCAAAGGTCGTATAAAAATAGAACCTATTGTCCCCTCTCCTATCGAAATATATGTAAGTGCAGAACGAGCACAAGCCTTCAAACAATGGTTATCTGGAAAAAGTGGAGAATAAGCAATTAACATTTATTTTTCACAGATAAAAAAGAGTCTCTACGAACTAAATCGCAGAGACTCTTTAAAATTGAAGCTATATTTTAAAAACCTATTTCTTTAAAGTAAATGGATTAATAGAAACAGCTCCGTAGTTGATATTATCAAATTCGAGAACGAGGTCGTAAATATTAATTACACCGTCACCATTAAGATCTTCAACAACATAGCCTAAAGGTGCATTTGGATCATTAATAAAATCAAAAACATCTGCCAAATCATAAATATTAACTACACCGTCATTAAAAACATCACCTGTAAATATTAAATTATGGGTATTCCCTCCATTGCTAGCAACATTAATGTTATCATAAACAGTTAACATATTACCTCCAAATTGTGAAGAAATAGGATGATTATAAAAATCATACGTAATAAGAGTGTCGGAGAAGTTAACAGAATCACTCCATGTTTCAACACTATTCCTATGTTTTATCACAATATAATTGTAACCACTAATACACAATGGAGGTAATAGCTCTGGGATAGTTCCATCTTTTAGTAAACTTAAATTATGGAATTCAGCTAATATAGTATAATTGGGAGCTTTTACACTTCTGATAAATAAACTTAATGTATCAACAGCAGATGGATTATTGAATTTAGGTATAATTTCGTCATTAAGATTATCATATCCCATAAACTGATTCATCCTAATACTATCACCATCAAATGTTCCCTGAAGCATTGCATAAGTTTGTAGCCTCTTTGTAGTATTTACATTAATATAAATAGAAGTTGCTATTCCGTTGCCACAGTTATTATGCCCTTTAACAGATAGATAGCCGGAAGTAGATAAGGGTCCGCAAATAATAGTAATACTATTAGTTTGAGTTGTAATAATAGTTCCATCAGGCAACATCCAGATATAAGATGAAGCATTAGAAATATTATTTACAGTATAAGTAGTACTAAACTCACCCTGAGCCGATACATTAGTGACAGCTTTAATAATTGATGCTTCACCCGGTGAATTATTTACAGTGACTGCAAATGATGATTGCGTTCCATATCCACATGAATTATAGCCCTTTACAGCAATATTGCCTGATATTGCTGAAGATGTAAATACAACTTTGATAGAATCAACTGTACTATATCCAAGAGCCTCATATGGTAAAGTCCAAATATACATAGAAGCATTAGCAATAGGTGGAACTTTGTATACAATACTATCTAAACTATGACAAACATTTGTATTTCCAGTAATAATACCTGCAGGGCCAGGTAAAGGATTAACTGTAATGTATTTTATGGCAGAATCACCATCAGCACACGCACTATGACCTTTAACCGATATATAACCTGATATTGCTGTAGAACTAAAATAAACAGAAATTGAATTGGTATTACTTACTCCTGTAGCTCCATTAGGTAATTTCCAGATATAAGTAGTAGCATTTGGAATAACAGGAACTGTATAAGTAACATTATTCTGACCTTGACATACAATAGATTGACCACTGATAGTACCAGCTGCAACTGGATATGCATTTACATTAAAAACAACTTTATTAGAGATAGCAGGATTACCATAACTACAAGCTATACTTGATGTAAGCATACAGTAAACAGTATCATTATTAGAAGGATAATATGAGAATGTATTGCTATTTGCCCCAACATTAATACCATTCTTCACCCATTGATAAATTGGTGTAGAACCTCCATTATTAATAGTCGCATTTAAAGTAATATATGTAGTAGAACATAAATTATTTGCACTAGGCAAAATACTAATACTTACAGGAACAGCAGCAGGTTGAGGAATAGTAATAATTGCATTAACAGTTGAACCATATACATCTGTTACATTTGCTGTATAAGTACCCCCAACAGCAATTATAGAATCACCTGATTGACCATTACTCCATGAAATATAATATGGAGACTGACCACCTGACACAATAACTTTTGCTACTCCATCAGGATACCCATAACAACTTGCTGCTACAGTATAATAATTAAGTTGAAGAGAACCACCGATATTTCTTCGAGCTTCATTATCCGTAAGATCATATTCAACAGGATTCCCATTTATAATTCTTCCAATAATCGTAGTACGATTATCAACAACTATCCATGGAACTGTTAAAGAAATACTGGATAATGAATCTACAGTAATTGGTTGCTGCCCAATCAGTACCTCATTATTATTATTATCTAGATAGAACAACTCATAAATAGCATCACATTTCACATAACCATTATTATTAATTGTCGCATTAATATATAATGGTTGGCCAATTCCAGGTAATGTATCATTTACGTTAAACACAAGGAATCTTAGGTTAGGATATTTACCTACAACAAATGCTCTGGTTGCTTCATTATTAAGTTCATTCGTCTCTGCTATTTCACTTCTATGATCAATAATAGACCTTATAACGTGAATACCTCTTACATTAGAAGCCCAAGTTTTAGTTAAATGAATGGTATTAAAAGTATTTGTCATTAATCCTGCAACTCTTGCTGAATCAAAAGGAGAATTATCAATCTGAGCAAATAATTCAAGTGAATCTATAGTACTTGTTCCTATGTTTTCATAAGTCAAATCAATTGAAATAGGTTCATTCAATTCAGGATTTAATTTAGAAGGAGCAATATACTGTGATAGCACTCTATAATCCGGTAAGTCTGATACCTGAACATTAACAATAAGAACATTATTTGTCTCGTCACATTCTATATATTCATTAGGATAATCAGCTGTCATTCTTACTTGATATATACCTACCTGAGGGAATGCAAATGGAGTCCCTAAAGTCACAGGGAATGGACAACTACAAGTAGTAGGTCCATATGAAGAAGCAAAACCAAGATAAGACCAACCTAGAGGTAGTCCTGGCCCACTGACTTCGAATTTGACTTTCATGTGTGAAGCCTCATATATACCATGGTTATATGCTCCAACAGTTAAAGTTACAGGTTGATTTCTCATCTGTATATGCTGCCAGAACATATTTCCTCCACATAAAGCGTCTAAACTAAATTCCCAACATAAACTTGCTGAATTACTATTATTGTTTTCATTGAATTCGCCAATGACATTTGAGTAATCAGCAGTTACTACTAATAGATTATTGCCAAAAGAAGGAGTAGGAACATTTAAAGACACTTGTTGTGATTGATAAGGAGAAATACTACCAATAAAAGTATAAGGATAATTAACACCAGCTACATTAAAATTAACAGTAAATGGTCCATTTGCAGATGCATTTCCACCGTTGACAATAGTACCATAAATAGTAATAGTACCCGGATATATTGGATTTACAGGGCTTACTTTCATATATCCACATCCTAAAACATAAAGATCCGGTTTACAAATACTAAAATGCGTTTGAGTAGTAACACTGTTATTTAATTCATTCGATTCTATAACTGCATTATAAATATCTGCCTGAAATACGAACGAATAATTACCAGTATCAGAGGGCACAAAATTGAAAGTAGCATAAGTCCAGCACAAAGGATCAATATTAGTTATAGCCTGATATAAAGTTGAAATCAAAGCACTTCCTTTATATACCTTTAAACTAGTATAGAAACTACCTGTAGGAGTTCCATTAACATTATCTATCCTAAAAGACAAACTATTAAACTGACATTGGTAGTAATCAGGAGATAATCCACCTGATGCAACTATATCTGGTAGTACAGGTAATACCTGAATACAGTTAGATGTAGTATTATTAAATTCGTTACATTCAATAGCCTGATTTGTATAATCTGCAGTAGCTGAAATATAAGTTCCTCCAACTGTATTAAATGTCATTGCAGGCAAGTTAACAATATAAGACTGCCCGGAGCTTAATGCTGGAATAGTAAATGGGCCAGGAACAGGAGTACCATCAGGTAAATCAAACTTTAACACTGTAGCAACACTAGCTGCATTTCCTTCATTTGTTACAGTAGCCGTTCCTGTTAATGACATCCCTGCACGTATAACCGTACAGTAGTAACTATAGCAATGATTAATTCCGGGACTTAATGATATAGAAGTAACTAAATCGGGTCCTACACACACTTGTGATGGAGGAGGTGCAACTATTTGAAAAGTAGTTGTTGTATCACCATCTAAAGTATAATCTGTAATATGTGCATGAACATGATAAATACCAGCAGTTATTGGCCCTGTGAATGAGAAGCAATAATCACCATGAGAATTAGTATAAGTAGATCCTGTTTGTCCAGTTTCAATAACATTATATGTAACAGTTGCACCAGCACATGATGAATCAATTAATTTAACAGCAGTTCCAATATAATATGCATTACCACAAACACTAATGCCAGAACCTGACAAAGCAACAGATGGGTTTGCATTTGCCGTTATTATTATTTTCCCCGGCAAATTATAATTCCCATTCTTAAATGGTCTTATTGCTTGATTATCTAACTCATTTGGTTCAATTAATACATTAGTCCAGTCAATAAATACCTGCATAGGACACCAAGCAGGATTTAATGGCGTTTGTATTACCCAGGAAACAGTTGTAGAACTATAAGCTGGTAATAGAAGAACAGTTTTATCAGGATAAAAAGCAGTAGTATCAAATTGATTTATCAGATGAACTACAAAGTTATTTGCACTTCTACCCGAATAATTATGAATTACAGCATTAACAGTAATATAATCACCAGGACTAGGATTAGTATTAGAAAATGTAATATCATTTGCAAAAATTGTAATATCAGCAGATCTAACAATGTTTGGTTCACTTAATGGTCCGATTTTAGATGAACAACCACCCTGGTTAGTCACTGTAATAAGAGTTTTCCAATTCTGTGATTCAGGTAAAGCAGATGCAATATAATAATAGTTCTTTCCATTAGTTACATCACTATCACTAGGATTTACTTCTTGCATAAAAAATAACCTATCATTAGAATTTGTATATGCTCCATTACCTTCGAAATCTAATTGTAATCTAGGATAAGTTGCTGAGGGCAAATTGCTATCAACATCTGTATATTTAACTTCAAAACGATATAGATCTGTGGGAGTTCCATCTGCAGGATTTACAAGATGTGTAACAAATCCAGTATTACCGGTAAAATCTAAACTTGGCACATGGTTGATACTTACAATAATAGTTTGGTTAAAACATAAAGTATTATTACAAGAGCCTTCAGCCCGAACATAATAAGTAGTAGTAATAACCGGATTAACTTGTAAAGAAGTTCCTGTTCCAACAAGATTACCTCCACAACTACCAGTATACCATTTCCAACTTGCATTTGCACCTAATGAACCACCAATTATATTAAGTGTTGTGCTTTCACCAATACATAACGATGCGTTACCACTTATTTCAGTAGCAGCTATAGATAATTGATTTAAGTTGATGTACAGATATGAAGAACTTCCATCACCACATAAATTATGACCTTTTACAGAAATGTATCCTGAAGAAGCAGAACTATTAAAGCTAACTTTAATACTATTAGTATAACTAGTTCCAGTTGCACCATTAGGCAATGTCCATG
Source organism: uncultured bacterium (assembly GCA_903911455.1). Classification (GTDB taxonomy): domain Bacteria; phylum Bacteroidota; class Bacteroidia; order Bacteroidales; family JACABE01; genus JBAXLO01. The sequence goes on along the minus strand of CAIWDQ010000253.1, from coordinate 7,901 downwards.
TATAATAAGTTGCATTAGTAATTACAGGTACTGAATAAGTAACAGTATCCTGTCCTTGGCAAACATTTGTTATACCTGTAATAGTACCAGGAGCATATGGAAGTAAGTTAACGTTAATTGCTTTGTTGAATGCTTGTCCATCACCGCAAACATTATTACCTTTTACTGTTACATTTCCAGATATGGCAGATGTACTATAATTAGCATATACTGAATTAGTAGTACTTGAACCATTAGCACCAGAAGGGAAAGTCCAAACATAAGAAGTAGCATTTGTAATGTAAGAAGTTGAATAAAATACATTACTTTGACCTTGACAAACTATTGAATCACCAATAATATTACCGGCACTTAATGGCACTGTATTTACAACAATAAATAAAGACACAGTAGGCCCATCACCGAGATAATTATGACCTTTTACTTTGATAGTATCAGATACAGCAGTGCTACTAAAATTAATTGTAATACTTGGCGAGGTACTTATGCCAGTATATCCATTTGGAAGAATCCAGATGTAAGAAGTCGCATTAATTATAGGAGTTACTGTATAAACTACACCTGATTGTCCTTTACAAACTGGATTTAATCCAGTAATATGACCACCTCCAGTAGGAGGGAAAGGTAAAATTACTATTTGATTAATTTGATTTGAAGTTCCACCAGTATAACAACCAATTGGTAAAGTTGTACATTTAACAGAATCACCTACTAATGGTATATATGTATATACATTAGAAGTTGAAGAATTTTGTAAAATATTATTAACATACCAGTTAAAAGTTTGTCCAACTGAAGGAGTATTAACATTAGCAGTATAAGTTACAGAATTCCCTTTATTAACTGGGTTGACACTAGCATTAATTGTTACAATTTGATTTATAACTAATATTGGAGCAGCAATTCCACTTCCAGGTGCACTTACACAGCCATTTACTTTATGAGTAATAGTATAAGTTCCGGCATTGGAAACATTAATTGAAGAAGTGCTAGCACCTGTATTCCACAATAACATTCCATTTGCACTAGTTGAAAGTATTGAGTATCCGCAATAATTCTGTACATTTACTAAAGGTGTAGTAGGTACTGTTTTTCTAACTGCATTTACAGCAACTCTTCCATTTGACACACATGAATTATTTAATGCTTCAACATAATAAGTTGTTGTTGTTGAAATTTGCGTATTAAATACAGAACCTATAGCAATTGGAGTACCTCCAGTATATTGAGAATACCAATTTATAGTTCCTGCTGAGGTTACAGCACTTAAAGTCACGCTTCCATAATCACAAACTGAATCACCAATAACTGATAAAATTTGTGGAATAGAATAAGCAGTACCTGTTGTTGTATAAACTCTACTTTGACATCCTGTAGTAAGATTGGTAGCTCTATATGATACTAAAACACTTGTACCCTGAAGTACATTTGGGATAATAAAAGTATCACCAACAGCAGCAATATTTAGGAAGTTATCAATTGACCATTGAATACTAGATCCAGTAGACTTAGATGCGATAAAACTTAAAGATCCATTATTACATCTAGTTTGAGGAGAAGCATATTGAGTAATTACAGGAGCAGCATTCACATTTACATAATATGATACTTCAGGACCATTACCACAATAGTTTGCACCCTTTACTTTAATAAATCCACTTAAAGCTAAAGAGTCAATATTTAATATAATTGTGTTAGTAGAACTTTGACCAGTAAACCCATTAGGTAATATCCAGATATAAGATGTTGCATTTGGTATTTGATTAACTGAATAGGGAACACCTGTATTTCTTTGACAAACTGTAGTTGGACCCGATACTATACCAGAGTCTGAAACAATTAATGAAACATTTATTACAGAAGTAGCAGAATCTTTACAACCAGTTGAACTGGTATATAAATATTGTATAGTATGTGGTCCAGTACCTGCAATAGATGGATTAAAAATCCCATTCAGTACACCCTGACCTGAATAGACTCCACCTGATGGAGATCCAGCAGTTAAAGCTATATTATTACCATTATAACATACATTAGCATAACTTCCTTGAGTTACTTCAGGTAAGAAATTAACTGTAACAGGGAAACTTGCAGATGTTAAACCATCACCACATGAATTTCTGCCAAATACACTAAAGTTTCCAGATATTGAATTTGATTGGAAGTTAACATGAATTGTTCTGGTCCCTTGCCCTGAAACTATAAATGCACCCAAAGGCACACTCCATACATACATTTGAGCATTATTAATAACAGGAACTGAATAAACAACATCATTCTGTAACTGACAAACAGTAGAAGGACCTGAAATAGCTCCTGCATTTGCAGGTGTCAATGAGTTAGTAGAAATATAGAAAATATCAGAAACAATGCCTGTTCCGCAAATACTTTGTCCTTTAACTGAAATAGGTATTGATGCCATTGCAGTATCAAATTTCACAGCAATTGTATTACTATTAATTCCAGCAATAACAGTGTGAGGAACACTAATATTCCAAATATAGCTACTTGCACCTGTTATTAATGGGACATATAATAATACGGTGTCATTTAAACAAGCTGTAGTCTGACTTGTAATAATTCCCGGTTTAGTCGGAATACTATTAACGGATAAATTAATACTGTCGGGCTTACTATAACAATTTCCATTATTAACAGCAAAAACCTTATAGTAACCACTTTGACTAGTCTGAACATTAGTTAAAACAGGATTCTGAACAGCAGAAGTATATGCATTAGGACCAGTCCATGAATATGTAACTCCTGTAATTAATCCTGCTCTTAATGTAAGAGATGAACTTGAACATACAGTAGTATCAGCACTTACAATCGGTTTAGATGGTGGATTACACAACATGAATGATTTTGCGTTTATTACACTCCAGACCTTTTTACTATCCAGCACTCTTATAGCTAAGACATTACTACCAAAATTAGTTCCTACTGAAGATATATTTGTTGTAAGATCAATACTTGAAGAAGGAATAGGGATTGGTATTGATGTACCATTACCAACTCCAGGATCAGTGTTGTAAAAATATTCAGCAGCTATAATATAAGGCAAAGTATCTGAATTTGAATTAGGAACAACAGGTGGATAAATAAATATATATTGATTACCTATTATACTCCACAATCCTGACATTTCTTTTACTCGAATATATAGACTATGCAAACCAACACTTAATCCTGCAGTACTTGCATTTACAAAACTATTGATAGTATCACCCATAGAAACTGGTATTGAAGCACCCATGCCAACACCCGGATCTGAATCATAGAAATACTCAGCACCAATAATACCTGTGATCTGATTTATGTTATTTGGAATAACTATTGGTAAATTAACAGGACATACACCATCGCTTACAGTTACATTGTAATTGCCTGGTAATACTCCAGAAATTGAAGGAAGTGTATCACCTGTTGACCAAGAATAAGAATATACAAAACTATTACCACCAGATACCATTAAACCGGCACTTCCATTAGCTAAACCATTGTTAGCAGGATTAATTGTGCTTAAAATATTAATAAGTGGGTTTACAACAACATTAACTGAATTAGATACTCTTGTATAGCCATAAATATCAGTATAAACTACTTGATAAATACCTAAAGTTTTTACAGTAATACTTTGAGAGGTTTCAGATGTTGGCCAGTAATAATTTGATCCTTGAGGAGCTGTTAATAAAACAGAGTCTCCTGAACAAATTACTAAATTACCTGTAACAGTAATTATATTTGGAATTATAGGACCAATTGTCACCTGTTTTATTACTGTAGATTGGCAATTACTACCATTACTTATATTAAGTGTTACTCCATAAATACCAGGTGCCTGATAAATATAACTTGCATTAAAAGTAGTATAATCAGGAATACTATTATTAGTTAAATACCAACTATACTGACTATTTGCATTTATATGACTAGATAAATTAGAGAAATTTTCTGAAAAACCAGCATTTGCCTGAAAATATGAGAAATCAGCATAAGGAGTTTCGCAACCATTAGGTGCTACAACTGATATAATTTGACCTTTTACAACACTCCATCTGTTTTTCAAATCCTTTACACGTACACAAATATAATGATTTCCGATATTTAAAGCAGATGCATCTACTGAGAAGTTTTCATTAATTGTAAATCCAGGTGTAATTGAAACTGGGACACCTTTACCCTGACCAGGATCAGTATCAATATAATATTCAGCTAATACTAGTGAATATTGAGTACTATCTAACTGTGGATTTATGACTTCAGTTTTAATATAAATTAACTGCGTCAGAACATCACTCCAATTATTAAGTTCGTCCCTTACTCTGAATGAAATAGTGTGAAACCCTCCATTTAAACCTGTAGTAGGTACAATTAAATTATGATTTATTGACGTATTTGGAAATATTGATGCAATCTGAATGCCATTACCAGGGCCTTGGTCATTATTATCAAAGAAATATTCTGCATTTGTAATGTTAATATTTTGATTTGAATTTATTACAGGTATAGTATCGTTTACAAAAAACATATACTCTACAGGAATACTCCATAAGCCACTAATTTCTCTAACTCTAATAATAACATTATGCATACCGAGTGTCAATCCATTCATTGGGATATGAAGATATGCTCCTACTGTATCGCTTTGATAAACAAAAAAAGTTGTAGGTGTTCCCAGATCAGGAATTGTATCAATATAATATTCCCCATAAACAATACCAGAAGTAGTATTAACAACATTATTTATCGCAAAATTCTTAATTATAGGACATTTCCCATCATTAATCTGAACAAAATAATTACCAGCACTTAAATTTGATGCAGTTTGTAAAGTTTCGCCTGTTGAATACAAATATTGATAAATCCAGCTACTTCCTCCGCTAACAAGTACTGAAACACTACCATTAGCTAAGCCATTGCTCGAGTTATTAATATCAAGTATAACATTCATTTGTGGATTAACTTGAACAGCTAACACATTTGAGAATGTACTAATATTATTTAAGTCAGTATAGACAACTTGATAATTCCCTGATGATTTTACAACAATACTTTGGGTTATTGCCCCATTTGTCCATTGATAATTACTACCAGAAGGAGCTGTTAATAAAACGCTATCGCCTGCACAAAACTCTGTAGAAGGACTTGCTGTTATCTGATTTGGCAAAATAGCACCAATTGTAACATTATGAATCACGTTACTAATACAATTTCCTCCATTACTTACTGTAAGTTTTACCGGATAAATTCCTGCTGTAGGAAATACTATAGTACAGGAAAAAGTAGTAAAATCAGTAGTGTTATCATTAAAGATATCCCATGAATACGTTGTTGAACCATTAATATTTGAACACGTGTTTCCAAAAACTACAGGCTGTCCTGCTAATGCAAAAGAGAATGTAAAGTTAGGAACGGGTGTTGTACAAGCAATTGGGGCAACTATATTAAATGTAAATGTATTAACTACACTCCATTTATTTGACAAGTCCTTTACTCTTACCAATATTTTATGAGAGCCAATAAGTAAACTTGAAATGTCAGCTGTGAAACTCATGTTTAGTGAATCGCCCGGAATAATGCTTAATGGAATGCCATTGCCAATTCCCGGTTCGGAATCAAAGAAATATTCTGCTTGAACTATCTTATATCTTATATCTGTAATTGATGGAAATGCATCAGTAAGAGGGTTGATATAAATCAATTGATTATATACAATACTCCAACCATATCTCTCATCAAATGTACGGAAAGCAATATAATGAAACCCTTGTTTTAATGAATCAGGAAGCAATATATTAAAGTTCTGATTAATTATTTCAGCAGAGATTAATCCTGCTAATGGAGTTCCTTTGCCCACACCCGGATCAATATTATCAAAAAAGTACTCACCTTTAACGATCTGATGAATAGTTTCGGCAACTGGAAAATCAAGTGTATCAATTTGATTTATAAAAAACTGAATTCCACTCATAGTGCTCCATAAACCACTTGAATCTTTTACTCTGACATATAATTGATGAAATCCCTCGCTAACCCCAATCATTGGAATATTACAGAAACTACTAATTGTATCATCAAAACTTACAATCAGGCTTTGAGCAGGTTGACTTATATCATCAATATAATATTCGGCAGCCACTATACCATGTGGAGTAGCTGTTGAATTAGGCATAAAGTAGCTCTTTGTAACAGGACAAACTCCATCACTAACTGTTAATGAATAATAACCCGGAACTAAACCTGAAACCATTGGTGCCGTTTGTCCAGTTGACCAACTGTATTGGTAATTAATATTACTACCTCCTGTGGGAGTTGCATATGCACTACCATTAGCCATGCTATTATTTGCAGAACTTACTGTAATAGTAAAATCTAAAGTAGGTTTAACTATAACTTTTACTTGATTTGAAGCTACATTATTATTATTTAGATCAACGTAAATTACCTGATAAACACCTGAAGTTTTAACAATAATTGTTTTAGTTATAGCACCATTACTCCATAAATAATTTGAACCATTAGGTGCTTGCAATGAAACACTATCACCATTACATAAAACAGTATTGCCGGTTACAATTATATTTTGAGACAATAATGGACCTACTATAACTTTTTGTTGCCAATATGAAGTACATGTATCACTATTACTAACTTTTAAAATAACATCATAAAAACCTGGGTTCGTAAAAGTATATTGAAAATTATTAGTAGTTGCGGTTATTGTATCAGTTGAGCGAATAATTTTCCATAAATATGTAGTCCCAACATTTACATTAGTTGATAGATTTGTAAAATGAGTAATATTCCCCGAATTAACAGTATCGTAAGTAAAGAGAGCATGGGGAGGCGAACATGAAGTATTGATAACGTTGAATTGCTTTGAATTAATGACACTCCATATTCCACCAATATCCATAACCCTTATACCAATAATATGAGTACCAACCGAAAGAGCGGAAGTATTTATGGTATAGGCTTGATTGAGGCTGTCGTTAGAAAAAATAAACATTGAAATTCCATTACCTTGCCCTGGATCACTATCAATAAAATATTCTGCTTTTGAAAGCCGTAATGTATTAGAGATGACCACTGGGTAGGAAGCGAAAGGAAATACATAAAAGAGCTGAGGCGCAACAATACTCCATTGACTACTACTATCCTTAACTCTTACATATAGTGTGTGATAACCCACGCTTAGTCCTGACACATTAGCAGTAAAAGTATAATTTACTGCGGTATCAATTACAAAGCCGGAAATTGGTGTACCCATACCACCTCCCGGGTCAGAATCGAAGTAATACTCTGCTCGTGTAAGGTTTTGTCCATTAGCAGTCTGAAGCTGCAATAATATACAAAACCATAAAAGCCAGAGTATGACCTTAAGGTTTTTTATTTTCATAAAAAGTAGTATGAAAATGTTATTTACGGGTATTTGCTTTAAGATTTATCTGAAGAGTTCCACCTACAGGTACCGATGATACAGGCACAGTAATAGATGTAACTACAGGTAATTTTGAATTTCCAAATAAATTATGCACTACCGGAGCATTCCCACCAGTTAAACCGATATTAGTGCCATTAGTACCAGTGCCTATTGCAGGTGAACCGGCTAATAGAACAAAATCATATGACCATGAGAAACCGCTACCTACTACAGGAAAGCTTGCAAATTTAGGATCTGCACCTACAATATTCCCACTTCCAACATTACTGCCATAAGGTAGAGCATTACTACTATTGGCAAAAGTTAAGTTATTACCTAATATCCGCAAGCTAGTTATTAACAAAAGTCATCAAAATATTGTGCAAAAGTATCTTGCACAATATTTGACAACTGGAAAATTTCACCTAATTTAGTGCTACGAAACAACCAATTAAATAGTAAAACTTTCGGGCAT
>CAIWDQ010000252.1 GCA_903911455.1 uncultured bacterium | reverse complement strand
GAGAAAATAATTATAATAATTAATATTACAGATGCAAATAACATTATTAATAATCGGTGTAAAAGGAAACTTTTTTCATTAGGGAAATATAAGATTAAATATTCTGCTGTTTTATACATATCACTTGGAAATAATATGTAAGCAAATTCTCTTTCCAGTAAGTTCTCTGTAAATTTACCTGTTTTCTGAACAATTAATTGTCCCCTTGCAGGGCTATATATCCCAAATTCAATTTCTGTTTTTATTCCTTTGTTTTGTAATTCTTGTGATATAAGAGAGTCTAAAAGTACTGGGTCAACTCTTTTTTCGATAGGTTTGAAATGTCCAGTATTAAAAATGTTCTCAAATATATCATCCAATAAAGATGATCTTCTTAGTAATTGGTCTCGATTCTTTTTTATATTTAAATAATCTTCCAGAATAGCTTCATCAATAGAAATTAAGTGCTTTTGTGTGTTTTTGTTGTTTGGCTTGTTTTTTTTGTCTTGTGGCTTTGTAACATAGCTTGTGTCATGATGAATTATTGCTTCCCCATCTTTACTTTCCCATAGACTAACATCTATTTTGCTTTTTGTTGTTTCTTCTATATTTTCAGTCTCACTTTCTTCTTCTATTCCTGGGTATTTTTGTTGCTCGTGGTATAAAGCACGGTTCAATGAATCTATTGTGTTAATTAAATACGTCTTTTCTTTGTGTTTTCTAAACTGATCTGCTATTTCAATTTTCTCAAGTTTTGTAATAACAACAGTAATAGCTTCATTAATATTTCTTCTAAAATTAGCTTCTTCAACTTTTACAGCATTATTTACCCAATATAGTTGCAGACAAATTAAGCCTATAAGAGTAAAGGTCATTAAGAATATTATAAAGAGTATGTTTTTCTTTTTCATTTCAACTTATAAAAGCTTATATTTGTCCTCAAAATCATGGTTTAACATTTGTTAATTTTTATTAACGTAACTTAACTTTGAAACACTTGTAAATAGACTACTTTTGTATCATAATTTCGTGCACTATAAATGTCTTATTTTAATTGTGCGTAATTTTTCATAAAATTGGTTTTTGGTTAATTAGTTTTCAAGGCTCTCTAACAAGGGAGCCTTGATGCTTTTATAGCGTTTGCTAATTAAAAATACATTTATAACTCTTACGATTTATAAAAAGGCAATTTCACAGCTTTAGCTTTTAATAGTTTTTCTCTAACCTTAATATATATTTCTGAATCAGCTTTTGTATATTCATTATTAACATAACCCATTCCTATATTAAGACCTAATGAAGGCGCCATAGTACCTGAAGTTACTTCTCCAATAGTATTTCCATTTACATCACAAATTTCATAATGTTGGCGAGGAATTCCTCTGTCAATCATTTCAAAACCGATTAACTTATGTTTTACACCTTCTTTCTTTTGATTTAATAAATAATCTTTATCAATAAAGTTTTTAGAATCGGTAAACTTAGTTATCCAGCCTAGACCTGCTTCTATTGGAGATGTGGTATCGTTAATATCGTGTCCATATAAACAGAATCCCATTTCAAGGCGTAAAGTATCTCTGGCACCCAATCCTATTGGTTTGATACCATATTCTTCTCCTGCTTCGAATACTGCTTTCCATATTTTATCAGCGTCCTCATTAGCCATATATATTTCGCAACCACCTGAACCTGTATAACCGGTTGTAGAGAAGATTATATTTTCAACTCCTGCAAAAGTTAACTTCTTAAAAGTATAATACTCCATATCAGTAATGGTAGTATCGGTAAGTTTTTGCATTGCTTTGAGTGCAAGTGGTCCTTGTATTGCTAATTGAGCTATTTCATCAGATGCATTATATAATTCTTTACCAACAATAAGTCCGTCAATTTCTGCTTGCTTTGCGCACCATTCCCAATCTTTATCAATATTTGCTGCATTTACAACTAATAAATAAGTTTCACTATTTATTCTATATACAAGTAAATCATCAACTATTCCTCCTTTTCCATTTGGGAAACAAGAATATTGTACTTTTCCATCAAACAATGCTGCTACATCATTTGAGGTAACTCTTTGAACAAAATCAAAAGCTTTTGGGCCTTTTACCCAGAACTCTCCCATGTGTGACACATCAAAAACACCAACTCCACTGCGTACAGTTAAATGTTCTGAAATTAACCCTTCGTACTGTACTGGCATATTATATCCTGCAAAAGGAACCATTTTTGCTCCTCTCTCAATGTGAAACTTTGTAAATGCTGTATTTTTCATTTCTATGAAATTATTATTGTATTAAATGATTTGTATAAATATTATGCAGCAAAAGTACAAAATATTATACAATACAAGGCTTAAAAATATATTTATATTTGCTTCTAATTTATTTTTATTATCTTTGAACCATATTTCAAAATGAATAAAATGATTTCTATTTTTCGTAATAACACTCCTTCTTGGCTGATATTCATAATAGATCTTGTTATATGTCTCTTCTCTGTGTTGATGGCATATCTACTTAGATTTAATTTCTCTTTGCATTCAATAGCTAAGGAAGATCTGCCTATTGTATTGGTAATAATACTATTTGTAAGAATTATTACTTTTATCATATCTAAATCTTATACAGGTATAATTCGGTACACAAGTTCTGACGATGCGATTCGGATTTTTCTTATTAATCTTGCGGGAAGTTTTGTCTTTTTTCTCGTTAATGGCTTTACATGGTATTTTCAGGGAAGAATATTTATCATACCCTGGTCAATAGTTATTATTGATTTTCTATTGACTACTTTTGCAATGATGGGATTTAGAATGCTGGTTAAGATGGCTTATATGGAATATCTTAATCCTACCAAAGATAAAAGTAATGTTATTATTTTTGGTGCTGGTGAGGCAGGTGTCATTGCTAAAAGAACTCTTGACAGAGATGCAGGTTCGAAATATAAGGCTATTGCTTTTTTTGATGATGATGAAAAGAAGGTTGGCCGTAAGCTTGAAAACATTCCTATCTACAGAAGCGATAAGATATCTGAATTTTTATCTACAAACACTATTGCACACATGATTATTGCTGTGCAGAAGATAGCTCCGATACGTAAGCAACAGATAATTGAATTATGTCTTAATAATAATACAAAGATTCTTACAATACCACCGGTAAGCAAGTGGATTAATGGCGAATTAAGCTTTAAGCAGATTAAGAAAGTTAAGATTGATGATCTTTTGGAGAGAGAAGTTATAGAACTTGACAAACATAAATTAAGTATTGATCTTGCTGATAAAACGATACTTATTACCGGAGCATGCGGTTCAATAGGGAGTGAGATGGTTAGACAGTTAGCTGAGTTTCCTCATAAAAAGATTGTCATAATTGATCAGGCTGAATCTGCTCTTTATAATCTTGAAGTAGAGTTAAACGAAACATTTACATCTGCAAAGTTTGAATTTATATTAGCCGACATTCAGAATGCTGCTCGTATGAGACGTATATTTGAGTATTTTAAACCTGATATTGTTTATCATGCTGCTGCTTATAAGCATGTTCCTGTTATGGAAGAGAATCCTTATGAAGCTATCTCAACAAATATAAATGGCACTAAGACTATTGCTGATCTTTCGGTTGCTAATAATGTAGAGAAGTTTGTTATGGTTTCTACTGATAAGGCTGTTAATCCAACTAATGTTATGGGTGCTTCCAAGCGTATTGCAGAAATGTATGTTCAGTCGTTAAATAAGAAAGGTGTAACTAAGTTTATTACTACCCGTTTTGGCAATGTTTTAGGCTCTAATGGTTCAGTGATTCCTTTATTTAACGATCAGATTACAAAAGGCGGACCTGTTACTATTACGCATCCTGATATTACACGTTATTTCATGACAATCCCCGAAGCTTGTCATCTTGTATTAGAAGCAGGAAGTATGGGCAAAGGTGGTGAGATTTATATTTTTGATATGGGTGAATCTATCAAGATAGTTGATCTGGCTAAGAAAATGATTTTACTTTCGGGCTTAACTTTAGGGAAAGATATACAGATAGTTTATACAGGACTTCGCCCAGGAGAAAAGTTATATGAAGAATTATTAAATAATAAAGAAAATACGCTTCCAACGCATCATCCAAAGATAATGATTGCAAAGGTTCAGGAATACGATCCTATCGAGATTGCTAACTCAGTTGAATCATTAATTAATCTTTTGAGTGATCAGGATAATAATATGCTGGTGAAAAAGATGAAAGAGATAGTGCCTGAATATGTCAGTCAGAACTCAGTGTATGAGAAGCTGGATATCTAATAATAAAAAAAACTAACTCTGCATATGTGGAGTTAGGTTTTTTTATTATTAGAATTATACCTGACAGGATGGAAAACCTGTCAGGAGTTTAAGATTATTCAATTATAGTATTCCAGTTAAACTTATCTTCTACAGTTCCTTCCTGGATTCCTCTTAATTGGTTGTATAATTTAGTAGATATAGGACCTGCTTTGCCATCTTTACAATATTCGTAAACTGTGCAGGTTTCTCTATCCAATATCTTTTTAATTGGTGATATTACGGCAGCTGTTCCACATGCACCTACTTCATCAAAACTACCTAATTCGTCAACTGCAATGCTTCTTTGTTCAACAGTTAAGCCTAAGTCTTTTGCAATTTCTCTTAAACTCATATTTGTTATTGATGGTAATATTGAGTGTGAGTTAGGTGTTATGTAAGTATTGCCTTTTATACCAAAGAAATTGGCAGGACCGGCTTCGTCAATATATTTCTTTTCTTTAGCATCTAAAAATAATACTGAAGCGAAACCTTCGTCATGTGCTCTTTCGCCTGAGCGAAGACTTGCTGCATAGTTTCCACCCACTTTGTACGAACCTGTTCCTAGTGGTGCAGCTCTATCGTAATCTCTTACTATTTGTATGTTTACCGGGTTAAATCCTTCTTTAAAATAAGGACCTACAGGGCCTACAAATACCATAAACATATATTCGGAAGCAGGTTTAACACCTACTTGTGGCCCCGAACCTATCAATAATGGACGAACGTACAATGATGCGCCTTCACCGTAAGGTGGAATATATTTTTCGTTTAACTTTACAGCTTTAAACACTGCTTCTTTAAATAATTCAGAAGGCACGTTAGCCATCATTATACCGTAAGCTGAGTTCTGCATACGCTTTGCGTTTTCTTCCCAGCGGAATATACGCACTTTGCCATCGGCTCCCCTGAATACTTTCAAGCCTTCAAAGGCTTCTTGTCCGTAGTGCAGACAAGTGGCAGCCATATGTAAACTAACATATTCTGACGATGACACTTCCAGTTCGCCCCATTTGCCATTGCGATAATAACAACGAATGTTATAATCTGTTTTAAAATAGCCGAAGGGTAAGTTTTTCCAATCTGTTGCTTCCATGATGTTGTATTTTAGAGTATATTATACTATTTAATCTGTGTTATTAAATTCGGGGTAAAATTAGAAATAATATTGATACCAACCATATATTTTTATCTTTTTTATTAATGAATTTTATGATGGTTTAGATTGAAGTAGTTATAGGTTCTAATATAAGAATTTTATTAACGATGATGATTTTTATATTTATAACCGAATACGGGTTTAAATATAAAAGAGATTAAAGCAAAAGCCCCGCAGATTTATTGAGTATACAGGGCTTTTCTTTTATAAAAATAATATTAGTCTTTTAAACAACGAACAGACACACCTAAATGTTCTTCATCTTTTGCGCTATTGGCACTTGCTGAACTATAGAAAATTGATAAATAATCTGCTTGAAACCCGGGATCATACTCTGTCGTGCTCCAAAAAATACATCCTATCTGTAAGCCGTAAAATGATCCAAAAGAATAACGGTACCCACTTGGAAGAGCTGTAAAACCTACTGAATTAGTAGCTCCAGTGTTAGGAGTCTGCCAATGGCTTGTACCTGCTTCTCTAAGTTTGCCTCCTGCAACGGTTAAGCCTCCCAGATAAGTAGTAAGTGTTGTAAATTCAGCATTACTTGGTACATGATAGCCTGTAGGGCAAAGGTTACGAGGATCAACTACAGTATACCAATTATATAATCTGCCGTAGGTTGCAACAGCACCATATTCACAGTAAGCACCCGAAGGTGTGTTACTCCATGCTGTATTATCAGTTACATTAGGTATAGCATCCCCATTATTATAATGAGTAACTTTTAAGTTCTGTTTCAGCCAGGTTTGTGTACCTATTTTTATTGTATCATATACATTATTATCAATATCCATAACCGGCATAAAAATACTATATTCAAAACCATAAGAAGTTCCTACACTATTAGTAGCATAAGCTCTTGCATAATATGTTAAACCTCTTACAAGTCCTGTAAGTGTACTTGTGAAAGTACCTACCCCTATGCTGTCTGAAGTAAAATTGTCAGTTAATGAAGGGTTGTGTTGAGTACTCCAGCAAACACCACGTGCAGTTATACTTGCACCTCCATTATTATATACATTTCCTCCGCTTTTAGCTGTTGTACTTGTAAATAAAGTTATTGAACTGGTATATATAGTTGGTAAAACGGCAGGTGTCGTAAATGTAAACTGATTACCATAGGATGTTCCAATGCTATTAGTTGCATACGCTCTTAAATTATAAGTAACTCCAGGAGATAATCCGGTAATTGCACTTGAAAAAGAGCCTGTTCCTGCCCCAATTGTGGTTTTGCTATCAGCAGTTGTCGGATTTGTAGCTGTACTCCAACATACACCCCGAACAGTTACTACAGCATTGCCATCACTTGAAACATCTCCTCCACTATTTGCCGATGTACTTGTTATTGATGATACAGCAAAAGTACTAATAGTTGGCATTGCGAGTGTAATAAAACTAACTTCATTACCAAAAACAGTACCTACACTATTAGTTGCATAAGCCCTTACATAATAGGTTTTACCAAGTATTAAACCTGATACATTACTTACAAAATTTCCTTTACCTATATCATCAGATGTATGACTATCAGTAATAGTTGGATTATGATTAATGCTCCAGCAAACTCCTCTGGCAGTAATTGGCGAACCACTTGAAGATGAAATATGCCCTCCACTTAATGCAGTTGTTCCAATAATATTTGTTACTTGATTTGTAATAATACCATTTGGATTGCTTATCCAAGTTGGAATTCCATTTATAAACATTAAATCTTGTCCGGGCATGCCTGATGGAATAGCTACCCAAACTGAACCATTCCAATACTTAATATCTTCATTAATACCATAAGCTAATTGCGAACCTATAGGCCCTGTAGTTGTAGGATTAGATTGTGCACATACTTTTAAGGTTGGCATTAAAAGAGTAAATAGCATTATTGCTATTAAAGTAATCTTGTTTAAATTTCTTTTCATTTTAATTTATAACTTAATGATTTGTTTAATCTTTCAAACAACGAACAGAAAAGCCATAGGTCTTAGTATTGTCGAAGCCATTTGCACTACTATAATTATTATTTATATAACGATACCATACGAATGTAGTAGTGATAGCTGTTGAACTCCACCAACATCCGGCGTAGCCTATATCACCATATGTCGCATTACTGCCACGATAACCTCCTGGTAATGCTGTGAAACCAGTTTCGTTTGTTGCTCCTGCATTAGGACTTTGCCAGTGTGTTAAGCCTGCTTCCTTTAGTTTGCCTCCTGCTATGCTGGCGCCTCCCAAATAATCTGTAAGTACTGTCCATTCAGCATCTGAAGGCACGTGCCATCCTGTAGGACATAGATTGCGAGTATCAACTACAGTATACCAATTATACATTCTACCATAAGTTGTTGCATAAGTTGAATTATTATTATAATTGCAGTAAGCTCCCGTAGTAAGATTACTCCAGCTTGTATTATTGGTAACATTAGGAATAGTATCTCCATTACGGTAATGGGTTGAATTTAAGTTTTGTTTCATCCATGTTTGAGTACCTATTACAACAGTATCATACCCATTTCCATCAATATCAATTACAGGTCTTGAATTATAGATAACCTCATTACCATAAACAGTACCTGCACTATTAGTAGCATAAGCCCTTACATAATAGGTATTATTTGTTGCAAGCCCTGTTAAATTACTTGTAAAATTTCCTTTACCAATATCATCATTTGTATGCATATGTATTATAGTAGGATTATGGTTAGCACTCCAGCAAACTCCTCTGGCTGTAATTGGCGAACCGCTTGATGAAGCAATATGTCCTCCACAAGTAGCAGTTGTTGCAGTAATGTTTGTAACTGCATTTGTAATTATACCATTGGGATTGCTTACCCAAGTTGGTACTCCATTAATAAATTTAAGGGATTGTCCGGGTAAACCCGATGGAATAGCTATCCAAACACTACCATTCCAATATTTAATATCTTCATTTATACCATAAGCTAATTGCGAACCTATAGGTCCTGTAGTTGTAGGATTAGATTGTGCATTTAATTTAATTGATGATATTTGTATTATAAATAACATCATTACAATTAAAATAAACTTGTGTAATTGTGTCTCCATTTCGTAATAAAATTTAGTAAAATAATTTTTTCCAAAAGTAAATAAAATTTTTAAATAATATTTTTTATTTGTTATTCTAAAATCAAATAATATTTAGTATCTTTGGAAAAAATTAACTGCG
>CAIWDQ010000251.1 GCA_903911455.1 uncultured bacterium | reverse complement strand
CTTTGGATTAGCAAGAGCTTTTGGTGAAACTATGGCTGTATTAATGGTAGTTGGGAATGTTATTAAAATACCACATAGTGCATTTGATCCCGGTTATCCACTTCCTGCACTTATTGCTAATAATTATGGAGAAATGTTATCAATTCCAAAATATGATGCAGCATTAATGTTTGCAGCATTAATACTTTTTGTGGTTGTTATGTTTTTTAATGCTTTAATGAGGATGTTAATTATAAGATATGAAAAATATTAAACTAATACAGCTATGTTAAAGAAGTTTGAGGAAATGTTTTTCAAATTTATAATGATGTTATGCAACTTCATTATTCTTTTTGTGCTCGTACTTATTATCTATAGCATCTTTCATAAAGGAATGAAAGCATTAACATGGGAAATGCTTACACAACGACCTCATGGTGGGTATTATTACGGAAAAGAAGGTGGAGTTTTAAATGCAATTGTCGGATCATTATATTTATCATTTGGTGCAACTTTACTAGCTACTGTTATTGGTGTTCCTGTAGCATTATATATGAATGTTTATTTGATTAAAAGGAAAAAGATTGTCAATATTATTAGGTTTCTATTAGATCTAATCTGGGGAGTACCATCAATTGTTTATGGTGCATTTGGTTTTTCATTAATGGTGTTCTTTGGTCTTAAAACTTCATTACTTGCAGGGATAATCACAGTAACATTATTTATATTGCCCATAATGATAAGAAGTTGTGATGAGATATTAAAAACTTCTCCTTTAGGTTTACTTGAAGCTGCTTTGTCTCTTGGATCAACTAAAACGGAAACTTCATTCAGAGTAATATTAAAACAATCTTTTTCAGGAGTTGTAACTGCAATACTTTTGTCATTTGGAAGAGCTATTGGAGATGCTGCATCCGTTCTTTTTACTGCAGGTTATACTGATAATATCCCAACCTCTTTATCCGAACCTGCTGCAACATTACCACTTTCTATCTTTTTTCAATTAGGATCTCCTGTTCCTGAAGTTCAAAACAGAGCTTATGCGTCAGCTGTAATCTTAACTGTAATAATTTTGATAATTAGTTTGCTTTCGAGAGCATTATCAAAGAGGTTTCACAAAAACAAAATTTAATTCTGCAAATGGAAAATAACACAAAAATAAAAATAGACCATCTTAATCTTTATATTGGCAAACAACATATTCTTAAAGATATTAATATAGAAATACCTGAGAATAAATTGACAGTTATCTTAGGGCCTTCCGGATGTGGGAAAACTACTTTGTTAAAATGCATGAATAGATTAACTGACCTTTATCATGATGTTAAAATCAAAGGCAGTATTTATATTGATAATGAAGATGTATTACATACAAGTACAGATGTTACTGAGATTAGAAAGAAAATGGGTTTATTATCACAACGTCCTTTTCCATTACCTATGAATATCTATAATAATGTAGCTTATGGATTAAAGATAAGTGGCAGAAGAAATAAAAAAGCATTAGATGCTCGTGTAGAAAATTATTTAAATATGGTAAGTCTTTGGGAAGAAGTTAAGGATAGACTTCGTGAACCAGCATCCCGATTATCTATAGGTCAGCAACAAAGACTTTGCCTTGCAAGAGGATTGGCTGTTGATCCGGAAATTATTTTAGCTGATGAACCTACTTCTGCTCTCGATCCAATTTCAAGTGAAGCTATTGAAAAGAAATTCGCTGAACTTAAACAACAGTATACTATTGTTATGGTTACACATATTCTAAGACAAGCCAGAAGAATAGCAGATTATGTAGTCTTTATGTATATGGGAGAAGTAATTGAACAAGGTCCAGCTGATGAAGTTTTTGATAATCCTAAAATGGAACGAACTAAAGCATATTTACAAGGAGCTTTTAATTAACGAATTATGCCTGCATATAAAACTCAATTAGTATTTACATTAAAAGA
The DNA here is from genome assembly GCA_903911455.1 of uncultured bacterium. Taxonomy (GTDB): domain Bacteria; phylum Bacteroidota; class Bacteroidia; order Bacteroidales; family JACABE01; genus JBAXLO01. The sequence continues at coordinate 10,282 of CAIWDQ010000251.1, read as the reverse complement.
CCGATGTAGGGTTTGTTACACTTGTGTAAGAGAATGTCCAGTAAAGGCTATTCGTATTGCAAATGGGCAAGCAGAAGTCATTGACAAAAGATGTATAGGTTGCGGAAATTGTGTAAAAGTTTGCAGCCAAAATGCTAAAGTATTTCTTAAAGCTATTGACCAAGTAAACGAATTATTAATATCAAATAATAAAGTCATTGCAATTATTGCTCCTAGTTTCCCAGCAGAATTTTCTGAAATCAAAGACTATACTTTTTTAGTTGGGATGTTAAAAACTTTGGGTTTTGACTATGTTTCAGAGGTTTCATTTGGCGCGGATATCGTTGCAATGAAATATGAAGAGATTTTAACAAAAAATAAAGAAGAAGGTATAATATCTTCTGATTGCCCTGCAATTGCTTTTTATATTGAACAATATTATCCTGAATTAGTTCCTTATCTTGCTCCAATTGCATCTCCCATGGTTGCTATGGCTAGAATTATAAAATTAAAATATGGTGAGAAAATTAAAATTGTTTTTATTGGTCCATGTATTGCAAAAAAAGCTGAATCTATTGAAGTTAATGAAGTTATTACTTATAGAGAATTAAGGGAAATGTTTATTCAACATAATATTGATTCTAATGCTATTTCACCTTCTGATTTTGACCCACCTCATTCGGGCAAAGGAGCTATATTTCCAATAAGTAGAGGATTATTACAAACAACTAATATTTCTGAAAATATATATGAAGGAAATGTAATTGTTGCTGATGGTAGAGTAGATTTTAGAGAAGCTGTTAAAGAATTTGAAAATGGTCTGATTAGATCAAATAATCTAGAATTATTGTGTTGTGAAGGTTGTATAATGGGACCTGGTACTACTCCCGGAGGTAAAAGATTTACCAGAAGAACTATGGTTGGTAATTATGTAAAAGAAAAGATGAAAAATATTAATATTGAACAATGGAAAGAAGATATTGAACAATATAGTAAAATTGATTTTGGTCAAACTTTTGTAGCAACTGATAGAAGAATTGCAATACCTACACAAATGGAAATTGACAAAGTTTTAAAATCCTTAGGTAAAAACAACGAAAAAGATCATCTTGATTGTGGCTCATGTGGATATGAAACTTGTGAAGAACACGCTATTGCAATTATTGAAGGACTTGCAGAAAACGAAATGTGTTTGCCCTTTGCAATTGAAAGACTGCATAGTTATATTAGAGACTTAGCTGTGTCGAATGAAAAACTTTCAGCTGCTCAACTTGCTCTAAAACAAAGTGAAAAACTTGCTCATATGGGACAACTCTCTGCTGGTATTGCCCACGAATTAAATAATCCGTTGGGAGTTATTACTATGTATAGCAACATTCTTAAAGACGAAACACCTATTGACAATCCTATAAGACAGGATCTGGAACTTATAGTTGAACAAACTGATCGATGTAAGAAGATTGTTGCAGGCTTATTAAATTTTGCTCGTAAGAATCAGGTTAACTATTCAGAGATTGATATAATCAAGTTGTTTGAAAGGAGTATACAATCAATTATTATTCCTGATAATATTCAAATATTTTTAAATCATACTATAAATAACAATCTGGCAATGCTGGATGCGGATCAAATGATTCAGGTAGTTACAAATTTATTAAAGAATGGTATTGAAGCCATGCCTAAAGGTGGAGAGATTAGTGTTTCAATTGAAGAAATTAAAGACGAATTTATTATTAACATTAAAGATAATGGTACAGGGATAGCTCCAGAAAATATGGAGAAGATATTTACTCCATTTTTCACTACAAAAGGTATTGGAAAAGGTACAGGTTTAGGCTTACCTATTATATATGGAATTATTAAGATGCATAAAGGTCAGATAATTGTTAATTCAAATAATGATCCTTTAAAAGGCACTACAGGTACTAATTTCAAAATCATTTTACCAAGATATAAAACTGAATAATAAAAGAATATATATATTTAAATTCTATCATTTATTTAAAACAACATTATGAGAGCAAAACCAAAAACAGTATTGATTGCAGACGATGATATGGATTATCTATACCAGATGAAAACAAAAGTTGAAAAATTAGGCTTTGAAGTTATTACTGCTGATAATCAAACTGAAGCTGAACTTTTAATAAATAGTTTTAAACCTGATTTAGCCATATTTGATTTAATGATGGAAAATGAGGACAGTGGATTTATCTTAAGTTATAAAATTAAGAGAAAATATCCAGATGTCCCTGTAATTATCGCTACAGCAGTTACTGCCGAAACAGGTCTTAGCTTTGATATTCATTCGGAAGAAAGTAAAAAATGGATAAAAGCAGACCTTTACCTTGACAAAGGTATTCGCTCAGATCAATTACAAAGAGAAATATTTAAACTATTAAAAGTTTGACATATGGAGATTATTAAATTATTAATTGTTGACGACGAACCGGGAATTCGTTCAGGTATTACTAGAGTACTAAGAGATTTTAGTGTTTCTTATCCTTTTATGGATGAGCCTTGTGGTTTTGAGATTACTGAAGCATGTACAGGAGAAGAAGCAATTGATAGTGTAAATAATAATTTACCTGATATTGTTCTCTTAGATAATAAGCTTCCGGGGATACAAGGGATTGAAGTTCTAGAGTACATTAATAGGAATCATTTAGATATTGTTGTAGTTATGATTACCTCTTATGCTTCTCTTGAAATAGCTGTTAAGGCTACTAAAAATGGCGCATTTGATTTTATTCCAAAACCTTTTACACCTCAGGAATTAAGATCATCAATGGAAACTATCACAAAGCAAGTTTACTTTAGACGTATTACTAAAAAACTAAATACCGCTGGTAAACAAATACGTTTTCAATTCCTTTCTGTACTATCTCATGAGTTAAAAGCACCTCTTAATGCTATCGAAGGTTATTTAAAAATGTTACAGGAAAAACAATTTGGCGATAATGTTGTTGATTATAATCATATTGTTGATCGTTCACTTGAAAGGATAAAAGGTATGCGTTCTTTGATAATGGATCTTTTAGATCTTACAAAAATTGAATCGGGTACTTCTACGAGAAATATTGTTGAGCTTAATCTTATAAATATTGCTCAGACCTCTATTGATACTATGAAGCCGTTTGCAATTCAACGTGATGTTGATTTATATTTGAATTCTCATAATGCACTTTTATTTAAATGTGATGCGAATGAAATTGAAATTATTTTTAACAACCTTATCTCAAATGCTATCAAATATAATAAAGAAGGTGGAAGGGTAGATTGCTTTATTAAGGAAAAAGATGATTGCTATATTATTAGTATTAGTGATAGTGGAATTGGTATGACTGAAGAAGAAATGGAGAAACTATTCAATGATTTTGTGAGAATAAAGAATATTAAAACAAAAAATATATCAGGCAGTGGTCTTGGGTTATCTATTGTGAAAAAAATTGTTGATTCGTATAATGGGGACGTTACAGTTACAAGTATTCCCGATAAAGGTTCAACTTTTACTATAACGTTACCTAAAAATTAATATTAATTAAATATTTAAAGAAATGAAAGAATTAAACACATTACCGGAAAAAACAGTTGAAAGACTTAGCCAGTACAGAAGAGCTCTTCTTATTACTTATGCTAGTGGAAAATCAAACATATTTTCGCATGAGATTGCGCATTTATTACATATAACTCCAGTGCAAGTACGCAGGGATATTATGCTGATGGGTTATTCAGGCACATTAAGAAGAGGTTATGATGTAAAAGAACTTATTGCTAAGATAGGTGAAATCATTGATAATAAAGCAAGTCAAAAGGTGTGCGTTATTGGAGTTGGGAATCTTGGTAGAGCTATTATCAGTTATTTCTCGGGCAAGAGAACTAAACTCACAATAGTTGCTGCTTTCGACATCAACCCTGAGAAAGTTGACAAAGTATATGCAGGTGTACATTGTTACAGTTACGATCGCATGCAGGAAATCATCAAAAAAGAAAAGATATCTATAGGTATCATTACAACTCCTGCTGAAAATGCTGCTAAAGTTTCTGAAAGCTTAGTAATTGCAGGTATCAAAGGGGTTTTAAACTTTACTCCTTCTTCTTTAAATGTATCACCTCACGTTTATCTTGAAGAGTACGATATGATTACTTCTCTTGAGAAAATAGCATATTTCGTTAAGAAAGGGAACACAAAATAATTTAGTATTTTAATTAAAGGATTAAGAATAAAATTCGTAATCCTTGTAAACTTTATTTTGTGAAAATCTTCAGAAACCTTGACGACATTAAGGATATTAAAAATGCTGTAGTTACTACAGGTTCATTTGATGGTGTTCATATCGGTCATAAAACCATCATTAACAGACTTAATAAACTTGCTAAAGATATTAAGGGTGAATCTGTTTTAATTACTTTTCATCCCCATCCCCGCAGGGTACTTTATCCTCAAACAGCTGGTAAGGATTTACTCTTAATTAATTCACAATTAGAGAAAATTGAATTGTTGCGTAAAGCTGGTCTCGACAATCTTGTTATCATTGATTTTACTTTAGATTTTGCGCAAACTACTTCTTTAGACTTTGTTAATGATATCTTAATTAATAAGATACATGCTAAGAAGATTGTAGTTGGTTTTAACCATTTTTTTGGGCACAACCGCGAAGGGAACTATGATTTTCTGCATGCTTTGGCTGTTGATCACGGGTTTGATGTTGAAGAGATTCCTGAGCAAGATATTCAAAACGAAAGTGTAAGTTCTACCAAGATTCGTAAAGCGCTTCACGAAGGAGATATTCAGCGTGCTAATGCTTATCTGGATCACCAATACATTATGATTGGACAACTTACGCCGGGTAGCGACATGTGTTATAAGATTGGCTTGCCTACTATGAGTATTATTATCGACGAAGATATTAAGTTGATTCCTCCCGAAGGCGTTTATGCTATCAGTTTGAATTGCAAAGATCAATACTACCGTGGCATGCTAAATATACGCCATGCTTGCACTAAGTATCAGCCTTTGCATCCTGATATCTGCATTGATATACATCTTTTTGATTTTGATAAGAAGTTTGTAGGCGAAACTGCAACTGTTTTCTTCCACAAACGTATACGTAATATAGTTAATTTCAAAGATAACGAGCACATGCGCACTCAGCTCACCAAGGACAAAGTAATGATCGACGATTTGATATATTAAGCAACTAATGGTATGAATAATAAAATCAGGGTTACATTTTTAGGTACGGCTACTTCTATTGGGGTGCCTGTAATTGCTTGCGATTGCCCTGTTTGTAAATCTACTGATAAAAAGGATAAACGCTTTCGTGCTTCAATTCTCATACAAATTGCCGATATAGCAATCGCTGTTGATTGCGGTCCTGATTTCCGCATACAGATGATACGTGAAAACGTGGAGAACCTTGATGCTGTTATCTTTACTCACGAACATCGCGACCATATTGCAGGGCTTGACGATATTCGTGCCTTTAATTATGTGTTGAACAAAAAGATTGATATTTACGGTTGCGAAAGGGTAATGGAAGCTATTAAGATTGAGTTTCCTTATATCTTTGCTGACAATATGCGTTACTTTGGCGCACCTCAATTAGAGATTCATAACATTGGTTGTGAACCTTTTGAAATCAATGGTGTAAACATTATTCCTATTCAGGTGATGCACGACAAGCTGCCTATCTTAGGTTTCAGGATTGGTGATTTTACTTATATTACAGATGCCAGCTTTATTTCGGAAGTAGAAAAAGAAAAAATAAAAGGCTCTAAGGTTATAGTGCTTAATGCATTACGAAACTCTAAGCATATAGCTCACTTTTCGGTGGCCGAAGCTGTTGAAATCCTTGAGGAATTAAAACCCGAGCAAGGTTATCTTACTCATGTTAGTCATTTTATAGGATTACATGAAGATGTAAACAAAAAACTCCCTCCATTTATTCAATTGGCTTACGATAGTCTCGTTATCGAAGTTTAAAGCATTCCCGCCAAGGGGAAAATAATAAAAAATATACACACTATAAGTTTTATAATCAGTATCTTTATTTTTTTTGTGATGTTTTTTATAGTATTTACCGAAGTCATGGTTATACTATAAAAGTGAAGAAGAGGCGATAACTTTTCTTAAAATATTTAAATCCTAAAAACAAAAACTTAAATGAACGCGAGGAATCATATATATATTTTTGCCAATAACTGGGTGATTATCTGCTCTGTTATCGGTAGGCACTCTGTATGAATAAAACAAACCAAAACCTAAATCTAGTTTTATAACACGCGAAAATTTCAACATGCAACCTAGCATACTTCCAATTCCATAAGCTTGAATATCATAGTTAGGATCAGTTTTGGGCTCATCAGAATTATACAAAATATGTTGGTATCTTAAAAAAGCACTCGAATAAACACTGTTTTTATTATCAAAATAATATTTAATGCCTAAACGAATCGAACTCACGTCAGTTGTAACATCCATACCAACAGCACTAACACACCATATTAGTTCGCTAGAGAAGTGAGTGTTTATTCTTCTTTCGTAACCTAATGAAAAAATAAAAGCACCATCACCAAAATTAGTTGAAAAAAAGCCGGCAATCTTAATCATATTATAACGAATTGTATCATTATTAAGATTTTCGATACTATTGTTTAAATAAAATGATTGTTTTTGTAATTGTATTGAATCTGTTTCAATAAATGCCTTAGAGTCCTGAGCATTTGTGAGCAAAGGGATTATGCTTATCAATAAGAGAACAATAATATTTTTCATACCATTTAAGTTTTAATAATAAGATGTAAAATTAATAATTTCTTTAATACAATCATCATTATCACAAAAAATAAAAATAAAAAGCCCTGCCAATGTATTGACAAGGCTTCGTAATTCCTGCCTACCGGACAGGCAGGCGTAATTCGTAATTCGTAATTTCCTTTAGATGATGATAAAACCCACTGGTTCGCTAGGCTCGCCAATCTCGCCCATAGAATTTTTAATTCGGCCTATGTACCAAGCTCTCATACCCTGGGTGTTATCTTCGTGCGTAACTTTTATTAAGCCATTGCTCACATCTCCAACATATTGATAAAGATTTAAAGCAGGTACACCGACAGTAATAAGAGCAACTGCCTTGTAGATTAATATTTCTTTCACACCTTCCTCCTTTCCACGGCCTTTATGATCTGGTGAGGTTACTAATAAAAGATGCAAAAGATATTTCGACTCTTTTAAAGAAATAATTACAGTTTTCGTACCCGGTGCAGTAGCACGTGTATGAGTAATAGCAGCTAATGGAGTGCCACCAACTATGTTAAACGCGCTATAATCTTCAGTAGTAGCTTCTGGGTTAGATGCTATTCGATTATAAATATGATTTGATCTGTCCAAATCAACTACTTCTTTGATTATTAAATTAGCATCAGCTACTACGTCCTCTGTACGAGTACTTTTTTTATTATCATATAATTCAATTATTCCATCCCATCTTTGCTTTATGTCTGTTAATTTGTCAATTTCTTCAGTTGTAATTTTCAATCGAGTGCCATTAGTTTGCCCTACAGGTGGTGGACAAGGCACCATAATGTAATTATACATTTTATTGAAATCATTCCTAAATTTCCTGATGCTTCTTCCAATTCTTGGTTCTCTTCTTTTTGCCATGATGAATGTGCTTTATTTTTTATTATTTTATTAAACTAAATTTTGATTCGTTTTTTTCTATTTGGAACGTGTTCCACGAGGTTTGGAACGTGTTCTGCGAGTCGTGGAACGTGTTCAATGAAGTGTGGAATACGTTCCATGAGGTTTGGAACATGTTCAATGAGGCGTGGAACGTGTTCCACGAGGTTTGGAATATGTTCAACGAGGCGTGGAACGTGTTCCACGTGTCTAGGCACGTGTTCCAAATAGCCTGAAATTTGTTCATAAAAGTATGCAACATGTTATAGTAGCTTGATAAATAGCCACTATTATCGTACAACTCATTTTGGTAAATTGATAAATAACCGGTAGATATGCTACAGTTATTCAAACAGAATGTAAATATTTCGAACCCCCTTTTCATAACCCCACTTGTTGCGCTTATTATAATGATCTTTCACTGCTGAAAATACCAGCCTCTAAAAAGTCATTTTAGCGTTTACAAAGATACACATTATTTTGATATAAACTGTTAAATATTCATAAATAAATTACTTTGTTTTCATTTTGGTTCTTTTTAATGATTTTTATATCGCTGTGGCGAAAAATTAAAACCACTATAAAAGTCCTAAAAGACTTCTGTTTTAGCACATCATGTATTATTGCCTACTTCCCCTCCCCTATTGCCTATTGCCAGTTGCCTATTGCCTACTTCCCATCCCTCATTGCCTATTGCCAGTTGCCTATTGCCTACTTCCCTTCCCCTATTGCCTTCACAACTCAAAACAATACAGATTTTACTTTCGTAGATGGCATTTGTGATACCCCTCTTTTTTATTCATAATTAAACATTGTCTTCTGTTATAATTAAGAAAAACATCCTAAAAAAAATAATAAAACTAAAAAAGATAAAGATACTAATAGTTATTCAGCGGATAGAACAAGGACAGCTGTTTATATAGACCTCAGCCCCGCCACTTCTAAGAGGAGATGAGCTGAAATAAGCAATTAATTAATCTATGAAATTCTTAATTCAACTATTGACTTTTAAAAAAAAATTAAACAAATAAAAATAATTAATGAATTAATGTTGTATCTTTGCATAAAATATCTTACAACTATGGAAGAAACATTTTTTGCATCGGCCGAAAGAGAAGATCAACTAAAAGTTGAAGAAAGAAATGCATCTCTTTCAAATTCAGAACAAGTAAGTTATATACTGAATGCTATACCCGAAATAGCAGTAATTCTGAATAAAGAAAGGCAAATTATTTTCTCAAACAATTCGTTGCTAAACTTCCTTGGATTTACTGATAAGAAAGGCGTGTTAGGCTATCGCCCCGGAGAAATACTTGATTGTATTAATTCTGAATTGCATAAAAGCGGTTGTGGAACTTCAGAAAACTGTAGATATTGTGGTGCAATAAATGCAATTATAGAAAGTCAGGAAAAAATGATTACAGTAACCAAAGAATGTAGGATAACTGCCAAAAAAGATGGGAAACATGAGTTTATGGATCTAAGAGTAACCTCTACTCCTTTCGAATTTGAAGGAAATACTTATTCGATACTTGCAGTAAATGATATAAGCGATTTTAAAAGACGTCATATTCTGGAGAAAATATTTTTTCATGATATAATTAATCTGGCAGGTGGTTTGCAAGGCTTTATAGGTTTATTAAAAGAGACAGAAGATTCGGAAGAATTGTCGCAATATATCAATATAGCCGAAAAAATAAGCAAAGAAATGGTAGATGAGATCATATCTCAACGTACACTCACCTCTGCAGAACACAACGACCTGGAAGTAAACTTTAACAATATAAATTCATTAAATACAATAAAGGAAACTGTGCAATATCTGTCGCAACATGCACTTGCACGAAATAAACATATAAATATCAGCCCCGATGCAGTAAGCTATAAGTTAAATACAGATGAAACACTCCTAAAACGTGTATTAATCAACATGATTAAAAATGCTTTGGAAGCAATCCCGAAGAATTCAGAAATAATACTTAATGTGTATAAAGAAGAAAATAATATAGTATTTACTGTTCATAATGATGGCTTTATTGAGACAGGTGTTCAAATGCAGATATTTCAACGTTCTTTTTCGACAAAAGGTATAAACAGAGGGATAGGGACTTATTCGATTAAATTATTAACAGAACGTTATCTTCAGGGAAATGTAGGATTTGTATCAACAGAAAATGAAGGCACTACGTTTTACGTTAAGCTACCTATAGAATAATTCGAAAAGAAATTTTAATGAAATACCATGCTTAAATGCTTGAGGAAAATAGTTTCATCAACTTTGGCATAAGCTTTATAAACTTCGGTATTGTAATATTTAGACTCAACAGTAACTTCAACTCCTTCAACATTTGATTTTAAAATTCTAACTAATATACTTCTTTCAGTTTCAACAAAGTCATCAGTTGAACAAAAGATAACTCCAGAATCTTTATCATCATAAAGAACTCTAAAATTTGATTTGTATATTGCCTCACGACAAAGTTCAAATACAATATCAAAAGATAAATTTAAAATTTTCTTTTGCATATTAATTTCCTGAATTAGTTCTTAAAAAATCTACATTCATAAAGTTATTAATTTACTCAAAAACAACTTGTTTTATTCAAAATATATTATTAT
>CAIWDQ010000250.1 GCA_903911455.1 uncultured bacterium | reverse complement strand
TACGATTATACAATATGATTTAACGAATACTTACTTTGAAGGACAGATAAAAAATAGCAAGATTGCACGTATTGGAAGGTGCAAAGAAAAGCTGTCGGATGCTAAGCTTATTGTTTTAGCAGTGGTAGTTAACCAGGAAGGTTTTTTGAAATACTCCAATATCTTTGAAGGCAATACGGCAGATAGTACTACTTTAAAAATCATGATTAAGGATCTAAGCTCGCATACTTCTGTTCAGGATCGTAAGCCTATAGTTGTGATGGACGCGGGAATTGCTACAGATGACAACGTCAAATTACTCAAAGAAAAAGGATATGACTATCTTTGTGTCTCACGTTCTAATTTGAAAGCTTATGAAGCAGATACCAGTTGCGTACCTGTTGTGATAAAAGATAAAAAGCAACAGCCAATAGAGCTATTGAAAGTTAGAGTAGAAAATGATAACGATCATTATTTATGGGTAAAGAGTCATGCTAAAGCATTAAAAGAAAAGAGTATGAATCGTCTTTTTGCAGAAAGGTTTGAACAAGGACTAGGGCAAATTAAAACAAGTATCTCCAGAAAAGGAGGGACAAAGAAACTGGCAAAAGTATGGGAAAGAATAGGGAGACTAAAAGAGAAATATCCTTCAATACATAAGCACTATGATATAAAAGTAGAACATAAAAACGAAATTGTAAGTCAGATGGAATGGAATCAAAATGAATATACTGAACTAAATGAAAAAGCTGGGATCTATTTTTTAAGAACTTCATTAGATGAACAGGATGAGCAAACTCTTTGGACGATTTATAACACTATTAGAGAAATAGAATACACTTTTAGAGTTTTAAAAACAGATTTAGATTTACGACCAATATATCATAAAACAGATGAAGCAGCAATGGCTCACCTACATCTGGGGATTCTAGCTTACTGGGTAGTAAACACTATAAGGTATCAACTTAAGCAAAAAGGAATTCACTCAGACTGGCGTGAAATAATAAGGATAATGAATACACAAAAATGTGTAACAACAAGTGTGGAAAATATAAAAGAGGAAACAATAAGCATACGTCAATGTACTGAGCCAAACCAGTCAGTAAAACAAATTTACCAAGCACTCAATTATAAACTAGTTCCCTTTGCAAGAAAAAAATCTGTAGTCCCCCCTAGCGTAATTTTAAAAAAACAAAATACTGAATCCATGTTAGTTATGGACGGATAGCTGCAATGTGGGTTAAATCAATATCCAGTTTAAAGTCATATAATAATTAACCTAACAGGTGGGGTGTAAAATATATTAAATATATCGATAATATATTCGTTCTTTTTTATTATCTTTGCAAGAAAAATACGTTATGGATAAAACGGATTGGAAAGACAAATCAATTCAACGTTCAAAGGAAATTAAGTTTCTTAAAAAGAAAATTAAAGAACTTACTATAAGTAGAGATGAATGGAAAATTAAATCTATATCTCACAAATCTAGGGCTGACAAATTAGCAATGGAATTAAAAAAAATGAAAATCAAATTGAACGAAATAATAACAACATTATTGCTTTAAAAGAACATCCCAAATATCATACATATTCCACTGAAATCATTCAAATGGCATTGTTGCTGATTAATTGTAGTGGCGTTAGTTTTCGTTCTGTTAGCAAGGTGTTTCTTGTTTTAAAAATCTCTTTTGATTTGAATTTACGTGTGCCTTCACATGTAACAATATTGAATTGGGTAAAAAAACAAGGCATTGCTAATTTTAGAGATAAAGAATTTTTTAATCAAGAGAAATGGATACTTATAGTTGATGAAAGTATTCAATTTGGGAATAAGAAACTATTAGCTGTACTTGCTTTTCCTGCATCAAAGCAGAATTTAGGAAGAGCATTGACTTATAAAGATTTGGTCCCTCTAGTATTGAAATCATCTGAATCATGGAAAGCATCTGATATTGAAGCTGAAATTAGATCACGAATAGATTTGAAACAAATTCTAAATGTAATATCTGATAATGGACATAATCTTAAAAAAATGTATGCTCTAACAGGTTTAATACATATCGAAGATGTTGGGCATAAGTTTTCATGGATAATAAAAGAAGCATTTGAAAAACAGATAGATTTTGAGTCTTATACCAAACAACTAGCTGGAATGAGGGGCAAATTAGCTTTGAGTAAATTCTCACATATTATGCCACCCAATCAACGTATTGTAAGTAGATTTATGAATCTTACACCATTATTTAAATGGGGAACTCGAATGATAAGTTTGCTGGAAAAGGATAAACTAACGGAAC
>CAIWDQ010000249.1 GCA_903911455.1 uncultured bacterium | reverse complement strand
TTATAATTCTATTATTTTATTACATAATTCATAATTTATAATTCACAATTCATAACTATATTATGCTATCAATCGTAATTAGTAATTCGTAATTCGTAATTTAAACTACTTACTTAGTTTCTCAAAAATCGCCTTTTCCTCCTCAGCTTCTTTAGTCTTACCTAACTCTTTGTAGGCCGTAGAAAGATTATAATGCGTCTGCGGATGATTTTTGTTGATAGTAAGATTCTTCTTCAAAAGCGGAATAGCTTTCTCAGAGTTCTTAGTATAAATATAGCACGTAGCCATATCGCAACGCACATCTATATTTTTAGAGTCTATCGCCAGCGCTTTTTGATAGTACTCAATCGCATTTTCGAACTGATGTGAATCGTAATAAGCATTGCCTAATGTAATTAAAGCCTCCAGATTTTTGCTTTCGATACGAGTAGCAATTAATAAATGGTATATAGCTTCATCATAATTATGAGCTGTATAATAATTAATAGCCAATGCAATACGATTTTTAACGTTCATCGAATCTTTGCTCAGCAACTCTTCATAATAAGCAATACTATCATTAGCCAATGGCATGGTATTGTTAATAATTTCGGTTTTTTTATTCTTATTATCATCTTGTTTGCTTAAATTACAAGATGATAAAGCTAAAACCAAAGAAGCAGCAAAAAATAAAGCAATATGAGTTTTAATTTTCATTAATCTTAAAACTTATTTTACGATTTTAGCTTCTTCCATCAATACTTCGTAAAAATAACCATATCCAAGATCTTTGTTTATAGCAATTTTACCTTCTATAGTAATGATGTCGCCAACTTTTACAGTTTCTACAGTAGTAATAGTAAGATCGTATTTACCATTACCTACAGTACCATCCTGCAAATGAATCCAGTTCTTCTGCATAATATCAGGGCTGAACTTAGTAACTTTACCTTTAATTTTAACAGTCTTTCCATTAAAATTTTCTTTTTTGGCATATAATTCACCAATAGTGATACCACCCTGAGCTTTATCAACCTTTACATCAACTTTGGTGATCTGAGGTTTGCCCGGCATAGCAGTATCAGATGTAGACATAGCGCCATGTCCAGCAACGCCAGCCATTTCCTTTTTTACAAAATCAGAAGTCTTGCTTAATTCATCAATTAACAAAAGATCCTTAAATGTTCTGTGTAATTCTTTGCTTGGAAAATCTTTGATTGAAGAAGCTGTCTTGTAATATAAGGTATCACCCACCTTAGCTTCCATAAAGTTACAAGCAGCCCAAACTGTATCTGCTTCTTTTACCTTAGGATTACCAACTTCGCTGATGTTGAAGTAACTATACTGACTAGTGTGCATTACATTTTTAATAACCACAGTATGAATGCCGAGTTTTAATAATTCGGCCTGACGTGGATTGCTACCCGATTTACAAGCACCTAAAGTAATTAAAGCTATACATATAAGCTTTACAATAATTGAGTTTGTTTTCATTTTCATATAATTTTTTATAGATATATTATTATTAAATTAATCAGTTAAATAATTTGCAAAAG
>CAIWDQ010000248.1 GCA_903911455.1 uncultured bacterium | reverse complement strand
TGTACATTCGTTGCATGCGGACCAAGTGCAGAAGAAAAAGCAAAAGCTGAAAAAGCAAAAGCTGATTCATTAGCAACAATTGAACAAGCTAGAATAGCTGATTCTACACAAAAAGAACAAGCTAGACTACAAGATTCAATTATGAAAGTTGCAGAAGCAGCAAAAGCTGATTCTATGGCAAAAGCTGAAGAAGCTGCAAAAACAGCAAAACCTGCAAAAAAAGGGAAAAAATAATTTCCTTTTAGGTTTTTAAATTTATTTTGCACACAAAAAGGGAGAAATAAAAAATATTTTTCCCTTTTTTTATTCTTTTAATGAATATTATTATTACATTTGCAAATTATTTTAGTAATCAAAAACTTAATACAAACAAAATGAGAAAACTATTTGGTTTATTAGTAATCGCAGCAATGGTAGGTTTTGCTGCATGTGGAAATGGAAACAAAGGAGATGCAAAACCAGTTGATTCATCAGCTGCTCAAGTTGTAAAAGCTGATACTACTGTAAAAGCTGACACAGCTAAGAAAGTTGAAGCTGCTCCAGAAGCTGCTAAAAAGTAATTACTTTTTAAAAGAAAGAGAAAGAGAGGTATTTTATACTTCTCTTTTTTTTTTACCAAAAAATTAATAATTACGCTTAATTCTGAAATTTCTTAAGCTAATTAATTTATTAAATCATTATTATTATGGAATTTAATCTTGAAAAGTGTAAAAGTTCAGGGAATAAAGGCAAAGGAGTTAGATCCGATTGCTTTGTTACAATGGAGTTATCCAGTTCAAATGGATTAGATATAGAAATAATTAGTAAAGTAAAAGCTCTTTATGGAGATTCTATCAATGAGCTGATAATAAAGATACTTAATTACTTCGGTGTAGAAAATGCTAAAGTGATGATAGAAGATTCAGGAGCTGTAGATAATGTTATAGCTGCAAGATTAGAAGCAGTTATTAAACTACTAATAGATACTGACAAGTCATTTCTTTTTGACTTACTTAAGGAAAACAATTACCAAACTGCTAAAGATAAAAATAGATTCTCAAGACTATATTTACCAGGAAACTCTCCTAGTTTGATGCTTAATGCAGGTATACACAAGCCTGATGGAATAATATTAGATCTTGAAGATGCTGTAGCTGTTGACAAGAAGTATGAAGCTCGTTTCTTAGTTAGGAATGCACTTAGAAGTTTAGATTTCTATGGTGCAGAACTAATGGTAAGGATTAATCAGATACCTGCCGGACTTGATGATCTGGATTTTATTATTCCTCATAACATAAATCTTATTCTGGTTCCAAAGTGTGAAGAAGCTGAGCAGATACTTATATTAAATAGTAAGATAGACGAAATTAAAAAAAAGTATAAAGTAGAAGGGAATTTATGGTTGATGCCTATAATTGAAAGTGCTAAAGGTGTTATAAATGCTTACCAGATTGCTACTTCAGCTGAAAATATTGTTGCTATGGCAATAGGATTGGAAGATTACACTGCAGATTTAGGAACTAGAAGAACCAATGAAGCTACTGAATCTTTCTTTGCTCGTTCGGTAGTTGTTAATGCTTGCAGGGCGGCAGGGATACAACCCATTGATTCCGTCTTTTCGGACGTTGGAGATATGGAAGGACTGAAAGAAAATGTTATCAAATCAAAAGCACTCGGTTTTGATGGTATGGGATGTATACATCCTCGCCAGATAAGGGTTATACATGAGTACTTTGCCCCAGATATTAACGAGATAGAGAAAGCAAAGAAGATTGTGAAAGCTTTTGAGGAAGCTACAGCTAAAGGTTTAGGAGTGGTATCGTTAGGGACTAAGATGATAGATCCGCCGGTAGTGAAGCGGGCTCAGAAGACAATTGATTTGGCAGTAAACATGGGTAAACTTTCTAAAGAATGGAGGAATGAAGAATGAAAAAGTATGATAAACTTATAAAAAATGCTGCAGGAAGATTGGTTCCTGAGGAGCTTAATGGTCAAAAGGCTATACCATACATGGGTATTGGTAAGTATCGTCCTACAGGTAGGAAGTATGCTCCACTAATTGCTACTTGTGCTGATTATCCAATGGATGGCAACAAAATAATCCCTAATCTTAAAGATGCTCTTATTAAATCAGGGCTTAAAGATGGCATGACAATCTCAACACATCATCACTTTAGGAACGGAGATTTGGTGGCTCAGCAAGTATTTGATATCGCTGCTGAAATGGGTGTAAAGAACCTCATTTGGTTCCCTTCTGCTTCTTTTGAATGTCATTCTACCTTGATTAAATATTTAGAAGATGGTACTATTCATCATATTGAAGGCAGTATGAATGGTGCTTTGGGCAGGTTTACTACCGAAGGCAACATGACCGGCATAGGTGTTCTACGTTCTCATGGTGGCAGGTACCAGGCTATACAGGATGGTGAAGTTCATATTGATATTGCTGTGATTGCGGCTCCTACAGCCGATCCTTTTGGCAATGCTACCGGCGACAGAGGTCCTGCTGCCTGTGGTTTGCTTGGTTTTGCGTTGGGTGATTCGGAATATGCTGATAAAGTTATTGTAGTTACCGATAATATTATCCCTTTCCCATGCATTCCATGGCAGATTCAGGGGAATAATGTTGATTATGTTGTGGTGTTGGATCAGATAGGCATCCCCGAAAAGATAGTCTCCGGAACTACCGAGATCACTAAGAGCCCTGATCGTTTGTTGCTTGCCGAAATGACTGCTCAGTTTTGTGATGAAGCAGGTATTATCCGCGATGGTTTCTCGTTTCAGGCGGGAGCTGGCGGCACTTCCCTTTCTATAGGTATTTATTTTGCCGAAATCCTTAAGAAGCGTGGTTATAAAGCTCGCTTTGCCAGAGGTGGAAGCAATAAATATCTTGTAAAAATGTTAGAAGAAGGCTTAGTTGAATACATCCTCGATGGACAAACTTTCGACCTGGAAGGTGTGCGTTCAATGCGCGAAAATGCAAATCATCTAAACACAAGTCCGTTTACAAGCTATAATTATCATGGCAAAGGCTTCTTCGCTTCCTTGCTCGACGTGGTTATTTTGGGTGCTACCGAGATTGATGTTAACTTCAATGGCAATGTTGTAAGTCATTCTGATGGCTATCTGTTGCATGGCATTGGCGGATGGCAGAATTGCCTTTTCTCTAAGTGCACCATCATCCCAATTCCGTTGTTTCGCGACAGGATTCCGGTTATCATCGATGAGGTTACTACTTTGTGTGGCCCCGGTGAATTGATCGACGTTATTGTTACCGAAAGGGGAATTGCTATTAATCCTTTGCGCACCGATTTAATTGAGAAGATGAAAGGCTCGAGTCTTCCTATCAAAACAATTCAGGAGCTTAAGGAAGAAGCTGAAAAGATATGCGGTAAGCCTTCAAAACCTAAATTCGGCGAAGAAGTTGTAGCCGCTGTTAAATGGGTTGATGGAACCGTGCTTGACGTGGTACGAAGAATAGAAAAATAATTACGAATTACAAATTACGAATTACGAGAGGCTGTCTTTAATTAGGCAGCCTTTTTATTTTTATATACAATATATTATTATATAGATAGTGAAGAAATAATAAATATCATTTTCATTTATAAAAG
>CAIWDQ010000247.1 GCA_903911455.1 uncultured bacterium | reverse complement strand
TTAAAAAAAATAGAATCCAACTTAATTACATTTATAAAAAATGAAAAACAAATATATTGATCTTATCGAACAGACTTTTGAATTCCCAACTGATGAATTTAAAGTTATTGATGATGAATTGTATTTTAATAATGTTCCTTTAATGGATATTATTAAACAGTATGGTACACCATTAAAAATTAGTTATCTGCCTAAGATAAGCTCTCAGATTCAGCGAGCTAAGAGATTATTTAATGTAGCTATGGCTAAGGTGGATTATCAGGGAGATTATAATTATTGTTATTGTACTAAGAGTTCGCATTTCTCATTTGTGCTTGAAGAAGTCTTAAAAAATGATGTAAATATCGAAACTTCATCTGCGTTTGATATCAATATTATTGAAGAATTATTGCTTCAGGGTAAGATTAATACTGATAAATATATAATATGTAATGGATTTAAACGTCCTCAGTATGTTGAGAATATAGGAGCTCTAATTAACTTAGGTTTCACAAATACAATTCCTATTTTAGATAATAAAGATGAACTTAAGTTGCTGGATGAACATCTTACAGATAGATGTAAGATTGGTATTCGCATAGCTGCTGAAGAAGAACCTATGTTTGAGTTCTATACTTCTCGACTAGGTATCAGATATAATGATATACTTCCTTTCTATCTCGAAAATATTAAAGACAATCCAAAGTTTGAACTTAAGATGCTTCACTTCTTTATTAATACAGGTATTAAGGATTCAGCATATTATTGGAATGAGATTTCTAAATGTGCTAACGTATATTGCGAATTAAAGAAGATTTGTCCTGAATTAGATTCATTAAATATAGGTGGAGGCTTTCCAATTAAAAATTCTTTAGGTTTTAATTATGATTATGAGTACATGGCGGAAGAGATTATAGCACAGATTAAGAATATTTGTGAAGTACAAAAAGTAACTGAACCGCATATATTCACTGAGTTCGGATCATTTACTGTAGGAGAGAGTGGTGCTACATTGTTTTCAATCATTAATCAGAAACAACAAAATGATAGAGAATCCTGGAATATGATTGACAGTTCTTTTATGACTACTTTGCCTGATACATGGGCTATTAATCAAAGATATATATTACTAGCTATAAATAATTGGGAGAAAGAATATCAAAGAGTTTTCTTAGGAGGATTAACTTGCGATAGTCAGGATTTTTATAATGCTGAAGCACATTCAAATGCGGTATTCTTACCGAAGATTGAAAATGGAGATACACAATATCTGGGATTTTTCCATACAGGAGCTTATCAGGAATCATTAGGAGGTTATGGAGGCATTCAACATTGTTTGATCCCTGCTCCTAAGCATATTATAATTGATATTGATGAAGAAGGTGAATATTTTACTAAGCTATTTGCCAAAGAACAAAGCCATAAATCAATGCTTAAGATATTAGGTTATTAAAAGTATCTTAAATTTTAAGTATTTATTATTGAATTTTATTAATTTTGCAGCCTTAAATGAATAAATAATTTAGTCATGAGTAAAAAAGATCTATTAAAAGAAGTTGTAAAGCATATTGATATCAAATCATTTGACTCTACACCTATTATTGATGCTATGCGCGATATGTCGTTTACATCACGTGATACAGCTAAAGCAACTGACATCCTGAACATGATGATTGAAGAAGATGATTGCAGTATCATACTTACATTGGCAGGAAGTACTAGTGCAGCAGGTTGTATGCAGGTGTATGTTGACATGGTAAAAGCTAATATGATTGATTGTATTGTTGCAACAGGTGCTTCAATAGTTGATATGGACTTCTTTGAAGCTCTGGGTTTTAAACATTATAAAGGAAGCCCTTATGCTGATGATAAACAATTAAGAGATCAATATATTGATAGAATATATGATACTTATATTGATGAAGAAGAGTTGCAAAACTGTGATCATACTATAAAAGTAATTACAGATAGTTTAGAAAAAAGACCATATTCTTCAAGAGAATTTATAAAAGAGATGGGTAAATATCTAACTCAACATTCAGTTAAGAAAGACTCATTAGTACAAGTATGTTACGAACATAATGTACCTATATTCTGTCCGGCTTTTACTGATAGTAGTGCAGGATTTGGTTTAGTATTACATCAATGGGAAAACCCTGATAAGCATTTATCAATTGATTCAGTTGCTGATTTTCTTGAGTTAACCAGAATTAAAATGGAAGCTCCAACAACAGGATTGTTTATGATTGGTGGTGGCGTACCTAAGAACTTTACACAAGATACTGTTATTTGTGCAGAAGTATTAGGTAAAGATGTTCCAATGCATAAGTATGCAGTTCAGATAACTGTTGCTGATTCCAGAGATGGAGCTTGTTCAAGTTCTACACTTAAAGAAGCATCTTCATGGGGGAAAGTAGATACTGTTTACGAACAAATGGTATATGCTGAAGCTACTTCTGTATTACCAATCATGATTAGTTATGCTTATCATAAGAATGAATGGAAAAAGAGAACTAAAAAAGAATGGTCAAAGTTGTTTGATAAAAAATAAGTAGTAATACTTCTTACAATAAATAAAAAAGCATCACCTTTAAATAAGATGATGCTTTTTTTATGAGCTTAAGTTTTATATTATGAAACTCTTGAATAACCTTTCATGATACCACGACTTGAACGTCCGATGAAAGATAATATTTCATCTCTTTCGGGAGTTGCAGCCATTTCAGCTTCAATCATATCAACAGCCTGAGAAGTATTTAAACCTTTTAAGAATACGATTCTATAAATATCCTGAATCTCTTTAATCTTTTCCGCAGTAAACCCACGACGTCTTAAACCTATAGAGTTAATACCTACATAAGAAAGTGGTTCGCGGGCACACTTTGTAAAAGGAGGGACATCTTTTCTAACCAAAGAACCACCAGAAGTCATAGTGTGAGAACCAATATTAACAAACTGATGAATAGCTGTCATACCACCAAGTATCGCCCAGTCATCAATAACAATATGTCCTGCTAAAGTAGTTGCATTTCCAAGAATACAATTGTTGCCGATAATACAATCGTGAGCTACGTGAACATAAGCCATAAGCAGACAATTGCTACCAACTATAGTTTCCATATTAGCTTTAGTTCCTCTATTGATAGTAACAAACTCACGAATAGTAGTGTTATCACCAATTACAGCAATAGTTTCTTCTCCATTGAATTTAAGATCCTGAGGAACTGCTGAGATAACAGCACCAGGGAATATCTTACAATTTTTACCAATTCTGGCACCTTCCATTATAGTAACATTCGGCCCTATCCAGGTACCTTCTCCTATTTCTACATTTTTGTCAATAGTAACAAAAGGTTCTATAACAACATTCTTTGCTACTTTCGCTTGCGGATTAACATATGATAATGGCTGATTCATTTGCTTTTTTGTTATATTATTAATTAATTTATTGCTTGCTTATAGTTATGCTATTTTAACTATTTGAGCAAGCATTTCGGCTTCCATCACAATTTTCATGCCAACATAAGCAATACCTTTCATGTGACACAAACCTCTACGGATTGGTGATAAAAGATCTAATTTAAATATAATAGTATCACCAGGTACAACCTTATTTCTAAACCTTACATTATCTATCTTCATAAAATAGGTAGCATAATTCTGAGGATCCGGTACTGAACTTAATGCCATAATACCACCTGTTTGAGCCATTGCTTCAATCTGAAGTACTCCCGGCATTACAGGTTCGTTAGGGAAGTGACCTACAAAGAAATGTTCGTTCATAGTAACATTCTTTAAACCTACAACATGCTTTTCGCTCATCTCAATAATTTTATCAATTAATAAGAAAGGATGACGATGAGGTAGTATATTTTTTATTTGATTAATATCGTATAAAGGAGGTTTGCTAAGATCAAACTGAGGAACTTCTTTTTTTAGTAGTTCATGTTTAATTTGTTTCTTGATAAGTTTAGCAAATTCAACATTTGAACTATGTCCGGGACGACTAACTATTACATGTCCTCTGAAACGTTTACCAACTAAAGAAAGATCGCCAATCACATCAAGTAATTTATGGCGGGCAGGTTCATTCTTAAAAAAAAGTTCAACATTATTAAGGATACCTTCAGCAAGAACTTCAACAGAAGGTTTGTTGAATAACCCAGCCAAACGTTCTAGTTCTTCTTTAGAGATAACTCTGTTAACAAATACAATAGCATTGTTAACATCACCACCTTTAATAAGGTTATTATTTAATAAATATTCAAGTTCGTGAAGAAATACGAAAGTTCTGCATGGAGCAATCTCAGTTTGGAAATCATCTAATTTATATAAAGATGCAAACTGAGTATTTAAAACTTTAAGTTCATAATCAATCAAAACAGAGATTTTAAATTCTCTGCTTGGGATGATCACCATTTCTACTTTCTTTTCGGCATCAACATAAGTAATGTTGTTTGTAATATCAATATATTCTTTTTCAGCATCCTGTTCAACGATACCTGCTGATAATAAAGCATCAACAAACAACTTTGAACTACCATCCATTATAGGACTTTCGCCACCATCAAGTTCAATCAGGATATTATCAATACCTAAACCAAATACTGCTGCCAGAACATGTTCTACAGTACCAACTCTTACGCCTTTATATTCAAGACTTGTGCCACGTGATGTATCACTTACGTAATCAGCATCAGCAGGTACTAATGGAGAGTTTTCAATGTCAATCCTTTTAAATTTATACCCAAAGTTAACCGGTGCAGGTTTGTATGTCAGGGTAACGTCTTGTCCGGTATGTAAGCCTGTGCCTGATACAGTTACCGGCTTATTTATTGTTTTCTGTTTTTCCATCATATAGTTTGCAAAATTAACAAAATATTAAAAATAAATTAAAGTAAACTTAATTTATTAGTAATTATTTTAGAAAGTATTTTGATTTAGTCAG
>CAIWDQ010000246.1 GCA_903911455.1 uncultured bacterium | reverse complement strand
TATGTTTTATGAAATCTGTAACATTTCTTGTTACTGCTGTTGTATCTACTCTCATTTTTTTATAGTCCATATTAAATGTTATTTATTTTCTAATTCTATTTGAGTAACCTTATACATTACTTCAATTTCTGCTTTATATTTAGTTAAAGGATAATAAGTAACTAAATCATTATATGCTTTTACTACATTCTGAAATCTTTCTTTTTTCTTACTATCGATACTATTTTTAGCATAAAAATAATCCGATTTCATTATGTAATACATTATTTCTTCTTTATACTTTGTTTCTGGATAATCTTTCAATACATTTTTAAAAGCAATCTGAGCCGAGTTGTAAGCTTCTGTTTTATAATACATCTTAGCTATTTCGAAAGCTTTCATCGTTAGTTTACCTCTTAATTCATCAATTAGTTTATTCGCATCTTCCACTCTTTTACTTTGAGGATAATAGTTAATAAACAATTGTAATTCCTTTATAGCTTCTAAAGTGGTAGATTGATCAAGGCTATGAGGAGCTGAGTCCATATATTTACAATATGCACTCATATATAAGCACTCTTCAGCATTTTTACTATTAGGGAATATCCTTGAAAAGTTTTTAAAGTGGTAGCTAGCCATAATAAAATCCATTTGTCCGTAGTAACAATAGGCATAGTAATAATGAATCTTCTCAGCTTGTTCTTTACCTCTAAATACAGGTATTACATCATCAAACAACTGTAAAGCATGATAATAATCATGACTTTCGTAATACTTTATGGCAGCTTCGTATTTCATTTTACTATCACTGCTTTTAAGTAATTTCTGATATTTACCGCATGAAGTTAGTTGAACAAGTAGTATGATTGCTAACAGATATAAAGCTTTCTTAATCATTTTGCAAAATTAGTATTTTTTACTGAATTACGAAACGTTTTATTGAAAGTTTTATTATATTATTATGAAATAAATGTTTATTTGCTCTTTTCTTCAACAATTTTAAACTTAACAGGTATATTATATTGACATGAAACTGCTTTCCCATTTTGTTTACCGGGCTTCCAATTAGGCATCGCTTTTATTACTCTAATTACTTCTTCATCATATCCAAAACCTACCCCTCTCAGTATTTTAACTTCTTTTACAGAACCTGATTTATCTACTACAAAAGTTGCATAAACTGTTCCTTGCACATCTGAACATCCTGAAACATTAGGATATTTAATTTCTTTATACAAAAAGGTATTTAATGCTTCATCTCCACCAGGAAATTGTGGCATTTCTTCAATTGGATCAGCAATTATGTGTTCATTAATATCATTATCATCGGCATAACTCTTATCTAAAGCTTTTATTATTGAGTCATCATTACTTGTTGATCCACTTAGAGTGCATTTGGAAGTATATATATGAGGACTTTCTTTTTCTTCATCATCTTCATCTATATAAGGTGTGATCATTGGAACATTTTCAACGTCTATTATTGTAGTTTCAGCGCTTTTATTTGAATCTTTAACTGTAGTTTTCTTGCTTATCAAATCTTTTTGATCTATTAAAACCATCCTGTCAGGTGGCTTTTGCTTACATCCGTATTGAAAGCTTATCAATATAAATAAAGTAATAATAGCTAAGCCTGTACAGATGAATATTTCTTTAATTATTTTCATTTTACAAAGGTATTTAAATATTTTAATTTAATGTTTGATATGAAATTAATTACTATTCTATCTGCAATTTTTATTAATTTCAATATTAACAACAGTTTTTTGCGATTTAGCAGGAGTTTGGCCTTTAACACCGAACATAGTAAACAATGTAATCAAAACACCGATTGTGATTACACACATAAGAATAAAATTCTTATCGTAATTTACTTTATGATTGCTGTGATGATTGTAAGCTGTGCTTCCATTTTCATCTAAATAAATTTGTGTTTTCATGGCTTTAATTTTTCTATCGTTTATAAGTTAAACGTATATATTTCAGATAAGTTATGCCATGTATTCAACTAATCAGTTAACGGTTAGAATTGCCAAGTTAATGGTTGAAACAATAAAGTTATCGGTAAAATAATATTTATCACTAGAGAAATAAAATTGAAAAGGTATCTTAATTAAAATAAAAAGAGCTTCAACAAAATTGATTGTTGAAGCTCCTTATTTCAAATGATTTCTTAGTTTCTTAATCTCTCATTTTTTCAGTCACTTAGTCTATTAGTCATTTAGACACTTTATCTCAATTTATCCAACAAAAGCACTAAACACCGGACTAACTGCTACTGGCTTCCTTGTTTTTTTACTAATATAAGCTGCAATGTAATATACTGGTTTACCGAAGTCTTCATCCGCAAATTCATGAATATAACTTCCTCTAACAATAATTCCAAAAGTTACCATCTTGCTCACATCTGTAGGGATCACCCCTCCTATTTGTCCGTAAATGTTGGTTTGCAATGCATCTAAGGGTTTAGCAATTCTACGTGTTTTGCTGTTAATAACTGAAATGCCATGTTTTAAATGATTAGTTGTATCTACATCACTAATAATAGGATTGCTGTTGGTAACTCTGCCTTTAGTTGCACTGGTTAATAATACTTTAGTGTTTTTAACACCAAAACCTAATTCATTAATAAGTATAATATCTCCTGCACATGCTTTTTGAACTTGAGGAACCCATTCTTTTACAATAATATCAGATAATTCTTTAATATCATTGTTTATTTCTAATGTTAAAGCTACTAAATCTTCTTCCAAAGCTTTATGTTTCAACATTTTTGCTTCAACTAATCCTACTTTAGTAGTTACGGCTGCACCGGTAGGAATTATACCTGTTACGATAGTAGGTTTATCGGTCATTAATTTACCGTAAACACCTATCTTTGCTAACTTATCTTTGATTGACAAACCTGATAAATCGGCTGTAACAATTACGTCTTTGTTTAAATCTGCCATTTTATGTTGTTTTTTTATTATTTAATGTTATTTAGTTATTTATGAAAATTATTTATCTATTAATATGTCTTTAATAATCATTTTACAATATCTTTTAATCGTTACATGATATCTTTTGATCGTTAAATGACGTCTTTTAATCGTTACATGATATCTTTTAATCGTTAAATGATGTCTTTTAATCGTTACATGATATCTTTTAATCGTTAAATGTTGTCTTTTAATCGTTAAATGATATCTTTTAATCGTTAAATGACGTCTTTTAATCGTTAAATGATGTCTTTTAATCGTTACATGATACCTTTAAATCGTTACATGATGTCTTTTAATCGTTTTATGATATCTTTAAATCGTTTTAAGCTTGCGTAAAATGATTTTAAGTGAGCCTAAAATCAAAGTCTGAAACCTAAAATCAATTCTTTCTTCAATAAAAATCATTTTATCATAGCATTTATTAAAATACTTTTGAATAATGATGCTGTATTTGCGCTTAAAAATCATTTTATTGTTGTTTAAATTAGATTTGCAAAATTAATGGAGAGTTTATCGTAAAGTGTTACATAATTATAGATAAATGTTACATCATTCACACATTTTACTAATATAACTAATTTTCATCAATACTCAAAGCATCTTTAGTAATATATTTTTCAATTGAATAAGAATATTAATTAAAAATAATAAATAGATTAAAATATATCTCAAAAAAATGAGTTAATATATTAACAAGATTTAAAATTAAGAAACCAATTACAATACCATGATAAGAAGGATACCTATTTTAATAACAATAATACTCTGTTTTACAATATATACACAAGCCCAATATTCAGATACTTTAAGGGTTTATTATGATATTAATAAAAGCATTCTAAATACCTCTCAACAAGCACAGATCGATCAATTCATTCTAAAAATAAAGCAATTAAAAATAGTTAAGATAAATATCAACGGCTATACTGATTATCTGGCTAGTGATGCTTATAATAAGGCCTTGTCGGCGAAAAGAGCAAATAATGTAAGAGATTATTTATATAAAAAAGGGATTACAAATCTTATAAGATCAACCGAAGGAAAAGGTAAGCTCCCTCCTACTCTATCAAATAGTAATGAAGGCTTACAGGCAAATCGTAAAGTAGAAATAATAGTGATTTATAAACATAAAGAAACATCTAAACCAAAAGAAAAAACTAATACTAAAGAACCTAAAACTGAAAATAAAACTGATAAAACGATAGAAAAGGAACCTCAAACCGAAACCATAATAGAAACAACCAACGCAATTAAATCAGACACAGCTAATAATACCTCACAAGATGATCTTGCTGAGCTAATAAATGAAACTGATATTGGTAAGAATATTATTTTAAAGAATGTAAACTTTTATCCCGGCCGACATTTCCCTATGGAGGAGGCAAGACCTGCTTTAGAGGAACTTGTGAAGGTTTTGAAGGATAATCCAAAGCTCGAAATAGAGATACAGGGACATATATGTTGTGTGCCCTACGAGCATGATTGTCTGGACTTAGATACACGAAAGAATAACCTATCTAAAGAAAGAGCTAAGTACGTTTATCTTTATTTAATAAGAAATGGAATAAACAAATCAAGGCTTAAACATAAGGGTTATGGTGCTAGATATAAGATATATAAAGATGAAATTGACGAGGAAGAACGCATGCAGAACCGAAGAGTGGAAATTAAGATTCTGAATAAATAAGACTGGCAAGTTAAAATTACTTTCTATTATCTATACTTATAATTACCTAAACGTCATTGCGAACGAAGTGAAGCAATCTCATTATGAGTATTAACATGAGATTGCTTCGGGCTTCGCCCTCGCAATGACGACGTATTAAAAGTTAATTTACTCAAAAGAATAAAATCATTCAAAAATTGATAAACATTTTATCAAAAACAAGGTTTATATCATCACGTTCTTAACATTAATAAAAAACATAACAAGGTAATAATTACAGGCAATAGAAGATTAACAACAAATTGTTGAAAGATTTTTAAGAAAAGCTAGTGTAAAATCAAATGTTATTTATACTTTTGTTGAGTTTTTAAAATCTATTTAAATAATATGAATAAAATAATAACACCACGTTTCCTATTCGTTGTAGCTATGATAGTTATAGCTGCTTTTTCGCGCATTGTAATTCATATCCCAAACATTACGCCTGTGTTTGCTCTAGCATTGTTTGGCGGTGCATATATAAATAAAAAATCACTTGCATTCCTTATTCCACTGGTAGCAATGTTTATAAGTGATGCTTTTATTGGTTTTTACAGTCAGATATACATGATATATATTAGTATAATTGCAAGTGTATTAATAGGAATCTATTTAAGAAGAAAAGTAAGTGTTGCTACAGTATTTGGAGCTTCATTAGCCTCATCTGTAGTATTTTTTATACTCTCAAACTTTGCAGTATGGATTAGTGGAGTAGGTATTGCAAATTACCCAATGAATATTCAGGGTTTCATGCTTTGTTATACAGAAGCGATACCATTCTTTGGATATGAAGCAATTGGAACATTAATATATACATCCGTTTTCTTTGGAGTATTTAATATTGTTACAAGCAAATATCCTACTTTAGCAAAAATATAAGTCTACTAATAATAAAATAAGAGAGGCCTTACAATTTAGTTTGTAAGGCCTCTCTTGTTTTAAATTGTTTGAATGAAAAATAAAAGTTTTTTCAGCTCTTTAATATTTTACAACGTCATTGCGAACGTAGTGAAGCAATCTCATTATTGATTTATTAAATAGATTGCTTCGGGCTTTGCCCTCGCAATGACGTTGTAGTAATATTAAAATGAGTACTATCTTTTGAAAATAACTTATATCAATGCAATATCAGTAACTGTAATCATTTCGTCAACGTAATGAAAGTTTAAACCTTCAATATAATCCTTTTTAATATCTTCAATATTTCTTCTGTTCTCTGTTGATAGAATAATATCAGTAATTTTTGAGCGCTTTGCAGCTAATATTTTCTCACGTATACCACCCACAGGCAATACTTTACCTCTTAAAGTAATCTCACCTGTCATTGCAACAGTAGATTTGATCTTCCTCTTTGTAAAAGCAGAAGCTAATACCGTAAACATAGTGATACCAGCAGAAGGACCATCCTTAGGAGTCGCACCTTCAGGCACATGTATGTGTACATTAGTCTTTTCAAAAACATCAGAAGCAATGTTTAGATTCTCAGCATGCGATTTTAAATATTCATAAGCAATAGTTGCTGATTCTTTCATAACATCCCCAAGATTACCCGTTAATGTAAGGTTACCTTTGCCTGCACTTAAACTTGCTTCAACAAATAAAATCTCCCCACCGGCAGCTGTCCATGCCAAACCGGTAGCTACACCAACCATATCTTTATGTAATAGATTATCATGATGAAATTGAGGAACTCCTAAAATTCTTTCAACATCATTTAATGAAATTGTTTTGTTAAAATCTTCCTTACTTGCAATATATTTAGCTCTGTTGCGGATAACTTTAGCAATATTCTTCTCTAATTGCCTCACTCCTGATTCGCGAGTATACTCTTCTATAATTTTAGTAAGACTTGCATCCGTAAATTTAAGGATTTGTTTCTTAATGCCATGATCTTTTAATTGCTTAGGAACTAAATGATTTTTAGCGATAAGCAATTTCTCCTGAATAATATATCCATCAACATCTATTACTTCCATTCTATCGCGCAAAGCAGGATGAATAGTTGATAATGTATTAGCTGTAGCGATAAATAAAACCTTTGAAAGATCAAAACTCTCTTCCAGAAAGTTGTCGTAGAAGGCAATATTCTGTTCAGGATCCAATACTTCAAGTAAAGCAGCAGCAGGATCACCATTAATATTCATTCCAATGATTTTATCAATCTCATCAAGAACAAAAACAGGGTTTGCTGATTTAACTTTACGCAAACTTTGGATAATACGACCAGGCATTGCACCTATATAAGTCTTACGATGTCCTCTTATCTCAGCTTCATCCCTCAATCCACCTAACGACATACGCACATACTTTCTGCCTAAAGCTCTGGCAATTGACTTACCTAAAGAAGTCTTGCCCACTCCAGGTGCACCAACCAAACAAAGTATAGGAGCTTTCATATCTCCTTTAAGTTTAAGCACTGCAAGATGTTCAATAATACGTTCTTTAACTTTATCAAGACCTGTATGATCTTCATCCAATATTTTCTGAGCTCTTTTAAGATCAAAATTATCAGAAGTATACTCATTCCAAGGAACATCAATCAATACACTTAAGAAATTCAACTGCATTGAATAATCAGGAGACGCTGGATTAATACGGAAAAGCTTTTTTAACTCTTTATCAAAGACAGCTTTCACTTCAGCAGACCATTTCTTTTTTATAGCCTTCTCTTTAAGTTCATTAATCTCCTGTTCACCGGGAGTACCACCCAATTCTTCCTGTATAGTCTTTAATTGTTGACTAAGGAAATAATCTCTTTGTTGCTTATCAATGTCAACTTTAACTTTATTCTGTATTTGATTTTTAAGTTCTAACAATTGATACTCATTAGTA
Organism: uncultured bacterium; assembly: GCA_903911455.1. Classification (GTDB taxonomy): domain Bacteria; phylum Bacteroidota; class Bacteroidia; order Bacteroidales; family JACABE01; genus JBAXLO01. Next base: position 5,057 of record CAIWDQ010000246.1, on the reverse strand, counting down.
AGAGCACCCAGTACCTGATTAGCTCTTTGAGTAAGATCAGAAACCTCTAATAGCTTTTGTTTCTCAAGAACATCTATATTTAAATTAGATGAAATAAAGTTAACGAGAAAATGAGGACTTTCAATATTTTGAATAGCAAAAGCTGCATCAGAAGGTAATTGAGGTGACATCTTAATGATCTGTATAGAAAGATCTTTTAGAGAAGAAATAAGTGCATTGAAATTCTTATCTTTCTTTAATTTATCTTGTACACCGAATGGTTTAACTTTAGCCTTGAAATAAGGATCTGTTTGAATGAGTTCAACTAATTCAAAACGTTTTTTACCTTGTATAATGATAGTCGTACTACCATCAGGCATCTGAAGAGTCTTGATTATATAAGCAAGAGTACCTACCTTATGTAAATCATCATAAGTTGGATCTTCCTGTTCTTTATCTTTCTGAGCTACTACACCAATAAGTTTATCAGCTTTGTAAGCTTCTTTAATAAGTTTAATTGATTTATCGCGCCCAACAGTAATAGGGATCACAACTCCTGGAAATAAAACATTATTCTTTAAAGGTAAAATAGGTAATATTTCAGGAATATCTTCTGCATTCATTATTTCTTCGTCTTCTGAAGATAATAAAGGAATATATTCAGCATTCTCATCAATTAGATCTGAGAGTACTAACAAATCATTTTTAGACATATATTATTAAGGGATAAAATTAATCAATAAAGTAAACAAACAACGAATAAAATTAAAAGTTTTGACAAATAGAATCAAAACATACAATTCGTTATTATAATTGTCTATTTTTATGAGTTAAGTTAAAGATATGAGTCAATATTTTTTGATCAATTTCATTAAATTCAAGTTCTCTTCTTTCATAAACTCTTTTGGCAACAGTAACGGCACGTTTAATATCATAAGTACCAAAACCACTTACACCACCCCAAGTAAAAGAAGGAATGAAATTACGCTGGAAACCAGAACCAAATACATTAGCATTAACACCTACAACTGTTGCAGTATTAAACATAGTATTAATTCCACATTTAGAATGATCACCCATAATCAAACCACAAAACTGAAGACCAGTGTTAACGAATGTTTCGTCAGCATAGCTCCACAATTTAGCTTCTTCATAAGTGTTTTTCAGATTAGAAGTGTTAGTATCAGCTCCAAGATTACACCATTCACCAATTACAGAATTACCAAGGAATCCATCATGAGCTTTATTAGAATACCCAAAAATAACAACATTGTTTATCTCACCACCAACTTTTGAAAAAGGACCAATTGTAGTTGCTCCATAAACCTTTGTTCCCATCTTAATGATAGCACCTTCACCTAAAGCTAAAGGACCACGAACCATAGAACCTTCCATAATCTCAGCATCTTTACCTATATAAACAGGACCTAGCTTAGCATTGATTATTGAGAACTCTACTTTTGCCCCTTCTTCAACAAATATATTTTCAATACCGGTTACACTGTTAGTATCACTAAGTTTTGCAGATGTTCTTCCTTTAGTTATTAAAGCAAAATCCTTTCTAATTTCCTCATCATTAAACGAAAATATCTCCCAAACATTATTAAGCTTTGTAACTTCTGATTCACTTTCCAACTCATCAATTACACCAGATACATCATCACCTAAATTATCAATATCAACATCTTTAAGATTTAAAGCAATGATATAATCTCCCGAACTTAACGCCTGATTAGGTTTTAATGCTTTTATTTCTTCGGCTAAAACAGGATTAGGAAGTACTGAAGCATTTATTAATATATTTTCACTTTCACGTACCATCGGAAACTTTTCTCCCAAATATGATTCTGTAAGTGTTGAAGTTTTGCATCCAAGATATTTCTCCCACTTCTCTCTTATAGTTAATATTCCTATCCTGATATCAGCTACAGGTCTGGTAAATGTAAACGGAAGTAAGTTAATACGTGTTGATTCGTCAAATAAAATGTAATTCATATAGATTGGTTTTAACTATTTCTAAATACTATTATAATAAGTTTCAAAATTACTAAATATAAACATTGATTTTTAATAAAAACTAAAAACTTATTAACAACTGGATGTAAACAAAAAAAGCCCTTTTAATAAAGAGCTTTATTTGTAAAAAAGAAAATGAAACAATTACTTTGTTCTATTTTCAAAATGTTTTTGATATTTTGTTTTGAATTTATCAACACGACCTGCTGTATCAACAAGTTTAATTTTACCTGTGAAGAATGGATGAGATGTGTTAGATATTTCAAGTTTTACTAATGGATATTCTTTTCCATCTGTATAGGTAATAGTCTCTTTACTATTAACTGTAGATCTTGTTAAAAACATATAATCGTTGGATATATCTTTAAATACAACGAATCTGTAATTTTTTGGATGAATGTCTTTTTTCATATTGAAGCATATATTATTTACTGTACAAACTATTTTTGGGAGTGCAAAATTAGATAAATTTTATTTAATAACAAAATAAATTACAAATAAATTCTTAATAAAGAAATCATTTTAGATATTTAACAAGAATTTCATTACATCTACATCGTCAGCGTAATCATTTAAACCCGGATTTTGAGTATTACCAAAAGCAATTGCATTAGGTAAATTCTTCTTATTTGAAACTACACATTGTATGTTCTCTTTATTTGTATTAATATAAGTATTAATCTCTTCACTAGAATGGTAATGCTGAAAATGAATAACAGAAACTGGTGTTGATAAGGCTTCATCTTCTTTAAAAATAACAAAACCATTATCATAAAAAGGAAGCTGATTGATAATATATATAGATTTGTAATAACTATAATTATTATTGTATTTTGAATTATTCAATACATAAGCAAAACCAGAAAGCGAATGAATCAATCTTTCAATAAAATAATTATCAGGGAGAAATATTTTAGAAACATTACGACAGCCTTTACCATAATGCATAAATATATCATTACCCAGATCAGCAAGCTCTTCTGAAGTTTCTTTACCGGATAAAACTGCTATACTATTTCTATTCTGTCTTATTATATGAGGAACATTTTTAAAATAAAATTCAAAATATCTTGAAGAATTATTACTTCCGGTGGCTATAACAGCATCATAACCTGATTTAAGATTATCAACAAAAGAAATATATTCTGCAAATTCAGGTTCTATTTCTATAAGTTTATTTGCAATTGTTGGTAAAAGAAACTTATCATCCGACGAAAGTTTAACTACTACATGATTGCCCGACATCAACACATAAAAGAAATCATGAAAACCAACCAAAGGAATATTGCCAGCCATAATAACTGCAACTTTTGAAGATTTATTTCTGGTTTCAAGTAAATTATTATAATTTTTTATCCATTCATTGATATTTTCTGATTTTATACTATTTCCTAATGATAAAATTGCATATTTAATATTTTCTATGGTAAACCACGAATTATTTTGCGAAGCTAATATTATTGCATCATAAAATATATTGCCTGATTTAAAATCTTTATTAGTCTCATCACTAACTGAATTGATAAGATATTCGGATAAATTTTCAAAAGCTTTTATTCTTTTTTTGATATTGATCATAAATTTTATTTACATTTGCTAAAACTTTGCGAAAATAAACATAAAAAACGTAACGTTATTAATAAATAAATTAAAATAACTGACATTGAAATTCAAAATAGTATTTATTGTTATCGGATTTGTCCTGAGTGTTTCATTATCAAAAGCTCAGAACAAAGAAATCTTTTCAAATTATGAAGATTCTTTAAGAGTCTTGATTAATATTGTGCAAAGAGGAGCTAATGATAATATTAAATTTGAAGCCAACGAGAAGTTTACTGCATTACTTGAAGAAGCTTTAAATCAAAAGAAAGCTTTTGATTATCCTTTTGATTCATTAAAAACGATTACAAATCTTATTTCTCCTGATAAGAAGTTCAGGATATTTAACTGGTGTGTGGCTAAAGATGATGGGAATTATAATTATTTTGGTTTTATACAAGTTTATAATAAGAAGAAGAAAAGATATGAGATATATCCTCTTACTGATAAATCGCAAGACATACAGGCAGCAGAGTTTCAGATACTGGATTATCAGAATTGGTATGGCGCCATGTATTATAAGATCATACATAATTCAACTGATAATAATGAATACTATACACTATTGGGATGGAATGGAAATGATGGTGTTTCGTACAAAAAGATAATTGATGTTCTTACCTTTAAAGGTAATAGTAAGCCTTTCTTTGGTTCTACTATCTTTAAGAAAGGAAAGGAAAAGCCCAGACGTATTATATATGAATACAAAGCGGAGGCTATTATGACTTTGCGTTATGATGTGCAACAATATAATATAAAGGAGCGATTGAAGAATCCTGTTAAAGGGCAACATTATGAAACTAAAGTTAAACGTACTGAAATGATTGTTTGCGATCGTTTGGTTCCATTAAGTCCTAATCTGGAGGGACAAAAGCAGTTTTATGTTCCTGAGACTAATATTTATGATGCTTTTGTGTTTGATAATGGTAAATGGGTTTTTATTGAAGATATTGATGCACGAAATCCTAAGAATATTAAAGATAAGATTACTACTCCTAAAAGGATAGAAAAGAAAACATTGTATAGCCCGAAGAGATAATAACTTTTTAACAATCTTTTTTAACGAGTAAAAGTTCTTTTTAATTTTATTTGCTTATCAAATTCTTTATTTAACAAATCTTTTATCTTTAACCATACATCTATTTCAATAAGCCAACTGCTATCTGATTGAAATCTTCCTGTTATTTTACCTTTATAAGGATTTTCTCCAACTTCTCCATAAAGACCATTCTCTAAAGAATACTTAAAATTTATTGTTTTCAACATTTCTTTTTCAATAAGAAAAGAATCTTTAGACTGTTCAACTGAAAAAGAAAAATTAGTTTTACCACCACTGCATCCTACTCTTTTATCTTCTTCCATAGTTTCAAAACTAGTGAAAATAATTTTCTTATTTATTTCTTTATATGTATTATGATATGTAGCCGGTATAATAGAATTTGTATTATCAATATTTTTTTCAT
>CAIWDQ010000245.1 GCA_903911455.1 uncultured bacterium | reverse complement strand
GACCTGGGAGGGGCTGTTGATATAGTCCAGACAACAAGTTATTATCCTTTTGGTCTTGTTATGAACCAGTACAACGGGAACACAGCAGCAGGTTATTCAAAAAACAAGTACCTGTATAACGGTAAAGAGTTGCAGGATGATATGATGACAAGTGAGGCGCTTAATTGGTTTGACTACGGTGCACGTTTCTACGACGCTCAAATAGGTCGTTGGACAACTCCAGATCCACTAGCGGAAGTTAATAGAAAATGGAGTCCATATACGTATGGTAAAGACAATCCAATAAAGTATATTGACCCTGATGGAATGTTATCCCAATCTTTTATCGATGATTTATGGAAAAACTCTGGAAGCGGAATAACTAATTGGACGAATAATGGTAACGGTACCTTTTCAAGTAATTCCGGGAATACTGTTGGCACCGGAGAAGGAGATCAGGATGGTAAAAAGAAGAAAGAGGACAAACCTAATCCAAATGATCATCCTCTAATGAAAAACGCTGTAGAAATGGGGTTAATGGCTAAAGATGCTATAAATTTATACAGTGATCTATTAGGCGGACCAGAGGGTACCACTATTGACAAACTTGTATTCTGGACTAACATGTACTTGTATGGGAAAATCTTAAGCATGTTTGGAGAAGCATCGAGCAGTATCTCATCAAAAACTGAACAATGGTTAGATAGCAAAATTACTCCAAAAATTGCAAAACAATTAGAAGAGAGAGTTTGGTCAGAAGCACTAATTGATATTACCGTTAATGATCCATATACTGTAAGAATGGCTACAAATAAAGCAACAGGTAATTCCTCCACTGCGTTTTATACGAAATCTGGTGCATATGTTGTTCGAGACAATGTAACTAAAGAGATTGTCCAAAAAAGTAAAATTGGAGATAACACATGGATTCCTGACGGAACAATTACTAATCCTTACATTCCAAAATAGATGAATATTGTTGAAATACAGTTTCAAAGTAAAGCAATTAAAAGAAGCAAAATGCTGCTTTTTGCTAAAGAAGATGCATTTTCATTTATTGACGCTTGCAAAACATATAATATCTCTATCTTAGGTATTGATAGCTTCTTTTTATTTGATGATAAAATCCAACCAAGTTTAGACAATAGCATAGATTTTTCTTCAAATTACTATAAACCAATATTCGATGATATTTACACTGAATCTAAAGAATTTATAAGACACAAAGATGAAAAGCTTTACTTTGAAATTGTATGTAAAGAATGATTTATATTGGTCAAGACCCGGCTAAGCACCGGGTTTTGTTTTATATGTAGTTATCTTATCTAGGCTTAGAGAGGCTGAATATCATATACCATTGTGATTGAATAAGCCTGCGGATCTCCTAAGTTCACAATACTGACAACTGTGTTATTCTTTTCTTCCATCTGAAATACTTGATTAACTTCAGCTACCTTGGCGTTTTTCTGTGAAGGAGAGATATAACCTACGAACATCTTTTTGGGATAAGTAACGTTACCCATCTGGACCTGAAATCCCAGGGAATGGTTAGACAGGAAGTCCATACTTTCAGAAGTCATGACAAACTTTTTAATAGTCAATTTCATTCCTGTAATGAAATTTATTACCAGTTTCGGTTTCTCAGGAGTAAATGTATGGTTAGGATATCCCTGTAACATGCTTTTACTTCTTTGTGGCCGGCTTTGAGGTGCTGGGTTTGTTACCGCTTGCAGGTTTAGGCTTTTGCGGTGGGATCTCCATAGAATGAATGTGAATCTTTGGGTCCTGCGGTTTGATATTCCCCGAACTTTGGGTCTTGTCTGCTTGGGTCTTTTCTGCCATTTTTTTAAATATTAAGTTTAACAAAATGAATTAACGATATAATGCCTAATAATAAGCCAATTATCATAAGGAAGTTAACGATTCTTAAGGTGAGTTTCCATCTCCCACAGATCTTGTCATATTTTTTTGTCTGGTCCTCATGAGCTATTGCCCATCGGTTATCCATGATAGAAATGAAATGTGCAACCATACTTATAAAGATCACTTAGCAAAGAAATACCTAAAGATACCGGTAAATGGATATTTTTGGATATGAAATGGATATATTCAAAATTTTGCTTATTTTTGGATAAGATTGGATACATAATGGATATATCTAATAATATGAAGATAAAACTGGACTTTAGAAGTACAGTTTATCAGCAAATAAGTCAACAACTTAGTGTCATAGACACTTTTAAAGGTAATTGGAAAGCGATTGAAGGACAGCAAAGCAAATACCTGAAAGAGCTCAGGAAAATAGCCACGATAGAAAGTATTGGTTCATCGACCCGAATTGAAGGGGGAACCCTTACCGATGAAGAAGTGGGAAGACTTTTAAAGTCAGTAAAAATAACAAAGATGCAAAGTCGGGACGAACAAGAAGTAGTTGGCTATTATGAAGCATCGGAAATTATTTTGGAAAATTTTACTGATATTGATTTAGAAGAACGTTATGTCCATCAAATGCACGGGATCCTTTTAAAATACAGTGACAAGGACCAGAGGCATAAAGGGAAATACAAAGCTCTTTCCAATCAGGTAGTAGCCAATTACCCTGATGGTGCACAGCGGACTATCTTCAGGACAACTGAACCGCATCTAACACCCGGTGAAATGAAGGGATTAATTGCATGGACAAACGAAAGGTTATCAAAGAAAGACTTGCACCCGCTCATGATAACAGCAGGTTTTGTGTATGAATTTTTATCTATTCATCCATATCATGATGGTAACGGACGTTTATCAAGGCTTTTAACATCATTGTTATTGATGAAGCAGGATTACAAGTTTATTCAGTACGTATCTTTTGAAAATGTGATAGAAACCAGGAAAGAAGAATATTACAGGGCATTGATGGAAGGGCAGAAGAATCGGTACAAGGAAAACGAGCGTATTGACAGCTGGATAGTGTTCTTTTTGGAGTGTCTCATTGTATTAACCCAAAGACTGGAAGCCAAATATGAAACTTACAGCAAACTAAAAACATCATTGAATGAACGTCAGCAGGCTGTTTTAGAATACATAAAAGTACGGAAAAATGCACAGGTCGGCGAAATAGAGAGTCAGTTAAAAAGCTACTCCCGGAATACGCTAAAAAAAGACCTTGCCTATCTGGTCAAAGAAGGGTTATTACTGAAAACAGGTGAAGGACGTGGAGTAAGATATCATGTAAAAGAATAACGACCACCTCAATGAGGCGTCCTTTCGGTGCCGATAAGTGCAATAAAAAGACTTCCAGGAAAAATGTTCATTCACTTATCGTGACAGAAGGGCCGGCGAGCGACGGGATCACCTTTATGGGAACTGATCTTGGAGGGGCAGTCGATATAGTTCAAACTACAAATTATTTCCACTTCGGACTTGTGAGATAGTCCTTCAGGGAATTCACTTAACCACGGAGTTGCACGGAGGGATAAAGGAGTAACAGGTAAGAGTTACTTATTAAGTAACCACCATATACGTAATCCGTTTGTAAGGTGATGTGGGAGGTCGGAAAACGAAATAGGAGGGAACATGTTTCATTTTCCTCCTACCCGATTTCATTAAATTCCCGTCTTATTCATGAAATTGTCACCTGACGACTAACTTTATTTTTCTCCTCTTCCTGTTTGGGAAGTTCTACTGAAAGAACTCCGTCTCTGTAGTTTGCTTCAATTGCATCCTTCTTTACATT
>CAIWDQ010000244.1 GCA_903911455.1 uncultured bacterium | reverse complement strand
GTACGATTCCAAAGACAAATAAGTTGACTAAAGAGAACAGTGTATTTAATGAAGATCCCGTAAGGAAGCTTTCAATACGAGTATGATCCCCAATACGCTGCATTATGTCGCCGATCATCTTGGTATCAAAGAAACCAATGGGTAATTTCATTAGTTTAACCAGGAAATCGGAAATTAAAGAGATATTTACTCTGGTACTAATGTGTAATAATATCCAGCTGCGAATAAATTCAACAGACAAACGACTTATAAGCAGTATCAACTGTGCTATAAGTATAATTGTAATAAAACTAAGATTACGCGAACTTATACCTTTATCAACAACTGATTGTGTAAGGAACGGAAAGATAAGTTGCAGGATGCTTCCCAGTAACATTCCGAGAAACAATTGCACCATATATCTCTTATATGGTTTAAGATAGTTGAATAAATAGCTGAATTTTGTTTTATCTTTGCCTTCGTCATCAATATTATAAAAATCGGGAGCAGTCTCGAGTAATAATGCAATGCCTTTGTCGTCACCTTCGTTCTTGGTGCTTAACCATCCCTTTAAAAACTCTTCTTTTGCATACGTAATCAAACCGATGGCCGGATCGGAAACATAAATTATATCTCTATTTTTTCTTTTTTTAATCTTATAAACTACTACAAAATGATTTTGCCTCCAGTGAACGATGCAAGGGAACGGAACTTCTGAAGCTAGCTGATCATAATTAATAGTGACACCAATACTACGAAAGCCGATAGACTCGGCGGCATCGCTGATACCGAGTAAAGAAACTCCTGAACGGGTGATGTAACAACGTTCTCTGAGATTCTCGAGAGTGTAAGTCTTACCATAATGTTTTGCGATCATTCTCAGGCAAGAAGGACCGCAATCCATAGCATCTAGTTGTTTATAAAATGGAAATGACATAAATTAATTATTAGCCAAAAGTAATACTTTTTAATTAATAATTAAAAGAATCTTAAGAAAAATATTTTTTTTGATGTAATAATAGATCATTAATCTTTGAGACCATACACTGCTTTTACCTCAGCATAATTATTCATATTAACATTTGGTCTTTTGGCAGCAGGTGGTATAACAACAACTTTAAACATACAACTTGTACCATAAACAGTATTTGGATCGGTGCCAAAACCGGTGCCCGAATATATCCAATCAACGAAAACGTGATGCACTTCGGTGCTGTATGTCATTACATAATAAGGATTACTTGAATAAGTAAACGGCATAGCATTCCAGTCGTTTCCGCTATTATAACTAAAAAACACCTGCACTGTTCCATAGTTTTGAACATCCGATGTTAATGCACTTACATAAATATCTGTATAAAAGTTATTGGAATTTACACTCCAGGCATTTATTACATAAGTATTAGCGTATACATTTGCATTGCCTGTAGCACCTGTTGGACCTTCTTTTACACATGAAGTTGCTATTGCCAAGCCAATAATTGCAATAATAACTGTTAGTTTCTTGATTGTTTTAATGATTTCCATTTTTAGTGTTTTTATTATGAGTATTATAATTTCTTAAAGTAATTTGATTTGCAAAATCCATGCCAAAATTACTAATAATGATGGAATAATTATGAATTAAAAATAAATATAAATGGTTGACGCCAGAAATACAATGTGTGAAATTATTTATTTTATGTGTTGATGTGAAAAAACGATGTGTAAAAGTGAAAAAGAAATGGCTTCCGATGTAAAATTTATTGCAAAAGTAAAAAAGAAATGACCTCCGATGTAAAATTTATTGCAAAAGTGAGAAAGAAATGGCTTCCGATGTAAAATTTATTGTTAAAGTAAAAAAGAAATGACCTCCGATGTAATATTTATTGCAAAAGTAAAAAAGAAATAGGTAAAAGTAAAAAAGAAATGGCTTCCGATGTAGAATTTATTGCAAAAGTGAAAAAGAAATGGCTTCCGATGTAAATTTATTGCAAAAGTAAAAAAGAAATGACCTCCGATGTAAAATTTATTGCAAAAGTGAGAAAGAAATGACCTCCGATGTAATGTTTATTTGTAAAAGTAAAAAAGAAATGGCTTCCGATGTAAAATTAATGCAGTTTTACACACAATAATTACGAATTACGAATTACGAATTACGAGTTTAAAGATTATCTAAGAGTGATTTAGCAGTATAACTGCTTAAATGACCTCACCCCAGCCCTCTCCTGAAAGTAATGGTGCTAACATAGTAAATATATTCATTTATATTTTCTATATTTCCCTTGCTTTGTTCGCCTCTCATACTTTCTATTGGGCTTTCGCTTTTGAAGCATTTGTTTTATTATTAG
>CAIWDQ010000243.1 GCA_903911455.1 uncultured bacterium | reverse complement strand
TGATTTTAATCCTTATGAAATAGCTCTGTCAATTGCTTCACGTGCTAAACACTTACGTTTAACAAAAAATTACACACAAACAATTTTAGCTGAACACTCAGGCGTAAGTTTAGGGTCGCTAAAACGTTTTGAGCATACAGGAGAAATTTCTTTACAAAACCTCATACGGCTTGCTGTAACGCTAAATGCCACAAATGAATTTAAGGAACTTTTTAAAATAATGCCTTCATTTGATAGTATTGACGAAGTTTTAAAGATTAAAAAAGATACTACAAAAAAAAGAGCAAGGAGAAAATCATGAGCAATTCAACAGAAATAATTGTTATTAAAATTCATAGTAAAATTGTCGGTCGATTAGTTTTAAGTCCTGAAAATTGTGCAGTATTTGAATATGATATCAATTGGCTACAAAATGGATTTTCTATTTCACCCTTCTTTTTACCCTTAGAGAAAGGTGCTTTTATAGCCAAAAGGAATCCATTTAATGGTAATTTTGGAGTATTCGCAGATAGTTTGCCTGATGGTTGGGGAAATTTATTACTTGATAGAGTACTTAAGAAGTATAAGATTAATCCATGTTCAATTTCTATTTTAGATAGATTAAGTTTAGTGGGTCGTAATGGGATGGGGGCTTTATGCTTTGAACCTGAGAATATATTTTCTAAGTTAAAGCCTACCGAAGATTTGCAATATTTAGCAGAGGAGGTAGCAAAAATATTAAATGAGGAATATGATTCAGAAGCAATAGAATTATTAAATTTTCAGGCGGCATCATCGGCTGGTGCTCGTCCAAAGGTTATGATTAAATATAAAAATGATCATTGGCTTGTTAAATTCCCTTCTTATTATGATAAAAAAAATATAGGTGAAATAGAGTATAAATATTCGTTTTTAGCTAAAAAAACAGGCTTAATTATGCCTGAAACACAGTTATTTGAAAATAAATATTTTGGTGTTAAACGTTTTGACATAATAGAAGAAAAAAGAATACATGTTCATTCGGCAGCAGGATTATTAAATGCAGATTTTAGATTACCATCTCTGGATTACATAGAATTAATTAAAGCATGCCATGGTGTTACAAGGAATATTAAAGAAGCTGAGAAAATATTTAGATTAATGGCGTTTAATGTATTAATAGGGAATAAGGATGACCATGCCAAGAATTTCTCTTTTATTTATCAAAATGAGAAATGGGAATGTTCACCTATCTATGATGTTTTACCAAGTTCAGGGTTTAATGGTCAGCATTCTACTACTATTGCCGGCCAAGGGAATCCAACATTAAAAGATATTTATGAAGTTGCAAAGTTGAGTAGTATTGATCTTAAGCATGCAAAACTAATATATGAAGAAGTGGCTGATAATTTATCAGGCGAAATTTAGTTTATACCAAAGAGACTGAGAGACTAAAATCAATTAATAATTAATAATTAAGGATTAATAATAATATCACAGATTATCACAGATAAAAATTAATCAAAGTTTTATTATTGAATTTATCAGTGTAAATTCATGGAGAAATTTAAATCCCAATTTATCAAAAATAATTTAAAATATTATATGCTAATCTTTAGTGGTTTATCTCAAATACCACCTTATTGTTAATAATAATTCATTTATTTTTCATACCCCAGGCAACCTTTTCATACTTTATCTTGTCTTGTGTTTATAGATCTTTCTAGTTTAGTCAAATTTGGTAATTGTGTAGATCATAAATAGTATTTGTACATTATTTATTTTCTCATTGCAATGATACTTCAAAGACATTTGGTCAGACCTATAAACGTTCGAAATACCTTAAAAAAATGTCTTTAACAAAGGCGGGTAAAAATGATTTTTCAATCTGGGTTGAACAAACCTTGATAGAAAACAAATTAACAATTGAAGCTGCAAATCCTGATGTAACATTTGATGTTGAAGGTTATGTAACTTTAATTGGATTAAAGAAAGCAGCATACGTTGCTGAAATCGGAAAAGGAACTGCGCTGAATCAGGCAAAACTGGCTCAGACAAAAGTTGCTAAATCTACATTAAATGACTTCTACACTACTTCAAGCTTAAGTATTGACAGTGTATGTGGTTATTTAGGATCTGGACATCCACTGTCAATTCTGATGCGTCAGAAAAGAGATGGGATGTCTAATGTTGCTAATCGTGGTAAAAGAAAGCCAAAAGCTTAACTTTTCCGGTATATCAATTATAGATAATGATAGCCTGAACATTAATTTGTTCAGGCTTTTTTTGAACCTTGTTGAGAAGAAGGTAATAGGCAAAAAGAGTGACTAAAGTACTTAAAGTGACTAAAATGCTTAAAGTTTTAAGACTATTAAAATAATTTCAGATCTCCTTCTCTCACACTCTCTCCATCTTTTCGACTCTCACTCTCCCTTTCTCCCTCATTCAATCTCCTTTTTAAGCGCCAAAGAATATTTAATATTCTCCAGGGAATATTGATAAAGCTCCAGAGAATAGTTATAATTCTCCAAAGAATTGCCATTAAGAGTTAGAGCAGATTTCTTAAAACAGTAATTTTGACCTAAAAATCCTGACATTTTGTCAGGTTTCTAGATCG
>CAIWDQ010000242.1 GCA_903911455.1 uncultured bacterium | reverse complement strand
TATATGATGATGCAATGGAATTTAAAAAAGATGAGGCTATAATATTAAAAGGTAAAGAATATTTTTATATAGATAAAAACAGTAAAATTTTAAGAGAATTACCTAAGCACGAAGAAAAAGAAGAAAGAGAATATGAAGAAAAAATACAAAAACATTAAATTATTATGAAAGCAATAAGATACTTTACTATTTTTATACTACTATTAATAAACCATCAATATGTCTATTCTCAATCAGGAGTATGGATTTGGATGAAAGGAGATAGTACTGCTTATACTACAGAAGTTATGGGTACTATGGGAGTTCCTTCACCAAACAACACCCCACTCGGTCTTTATGAAGCCTGCCAATGGACAGATTTGCAAGGAAATTTTTGGCTTTATGGTGGAGTTGATAAATTTTCTAAAACGCATGCAAATTTATGGGAATTTAATCCTTTAACGAATCAATGGACATGGATTGGAGGAAGTACTGGGCTTAATTTAACTCCAACTTACGGAATAAAAGGTGTGCCATCTATTAATAACTCGCCTGGCTCAAGAGGATGGGGAACTATTACATGGACAGACTCGATAGGTGATCTTTGGTTATTAGGAGGATGTGGATACTTAAATTATTATAATGATTTATGGAGATATAATATAACAACAAATGAATGGACATGGATGAATGGAAGTAATTTGCCAAATCAATTGGGTGTGTGTGGAACAAAAGGTGTACCATCTCCATTGAATACACCTTCAGCAAGAAGTGAAACCAGTTGTTCATGGGTTGTTGATGAAGATTTATGGCTTTTTGGGGGGAGGTGTTATTTTGATAGTTTAGGAAATGGGACACCTACGGGAGATGATTTATGGAAATATAATGTAACTACTAATGAATGGACATGGATGAAAGGTAATAATAACATTTATAAAACTACAATTTATGGAATTAAAGGAATAGAAGATTCAATAAATACACCTGGAAGTAGAATGGTATATTGTAGTTGGAAAGATAATTGCAATAATTTATGGTTATTTGGAGGAATGGAAGGTAACACTTACAATGATGTATGGAGATACAATATAATAACTAATAACTGGACATGGGAAAGTGGTTCAAACATATCAAATGGTGCAGGAATATATAATGGCTTTTGTAATGCTTCTATAAACAATTATCCATCAGTGAGGGGAGAAAATCGTGCATGTTGGAATGATAAATGTGGGAATCTATGGACATTTGGAGGAGGGAGCAATTATGGATGGTCTAATGATTTATGGTATTTTAACTCATCAACTAAAGAGTGGACTTTAGTAAGTGGAAGTTCAGCTTTTAATCAAATTGGGAAATACGGTATTAAAACAGTTTCTAATTCAACAAATGTGCCAGGAGGAAGGATTGGTTCTGTTTCATGGAAAGACGTAAACGGAAATCTATGGCTATTTGGTGGGGAAGTACAATATCAAAGTTATAATGATTTATGGAGGTATAAACCTGATTCAACTTGTCCGATTGTAAGTTGTCAGGGCATTGTAAGCAATAATAAAACACTATGTAGAGGCGATTCAACAATATTATCAGCAACGGGAGGACAACATTATTTGTGGAATACAGGTGATACCACTTCTAGTATAAATGTTCATCCACTTATTACAACAACTTATTCTGTTAAAATAAGTAATCAGACAGGCTGCCCATTATTAAGATATGTAACAGTTGTAGTAAATTCAGTTGTAATTAATTTGGGTAATGATACTACTTTATGTATTGGTCAAACCATATTACTAAATGCTATAAATCAAAATGCAACTTATCATTGGCAGGACAATACTACTGTTTCGACTTATAATGTAACTCAACAAGGGGTTTATTGGGTTAAAGTTACAGATACTAATGGATGTAGCAACTCTGATACAATTAAAGTAAATTTTGTGCAGTATCCGACATTCAATTTAGGGAATGATACCACTTTATGTATTGGACAAACCTTGTTATTAAATGCAACATCTCAAAATGCAACTTATCATTGGCAAGACAATAGTACTGCTCCAATTTATAATGTAAGTCAACATGGTGTTTATTGGGTAAAGGTAAATGATGTTAATTGTTCGAAAAGCGATACAATTAATATTAATTATATAGATTGTGATGACACTGCAAAGATTGTTATTCCTAACATTATAACTCCTAATGGTGATGGGATTAATGATTATTTTGTGATAAAAGGAGCTGATAATTATAATGTAAGCGTAAAGATTTATAACAGATGGGGGGTAAAAGTTTATGAAGATAATAACTACCTAAACAATTGGAATGGTACATTTAATGGGAAACCATTATCTGATGGTACTTATTACTATATTATAAAAGCTTCATATAAATATTATAAAAAAGAAAAAGATTATCACGGAAGTGTGACGATATTGAGATAAGAATCAATTACGAATTACAAATTACGAATTACGAAGGAGAGACTAAGTGAATAAAAAATATATTTGGTGCAATTTGCTAAGAGTACATTGTACTATCTTACAATAGTAACTCTACCGCAGAATTCTTTTTCTTTGCCAAACAAAAACTTCACCTTAATATAATAAACATATACATCACAGGGAAGTACATCACCCACATTATGATACTTACCCTTCCAGGCTTCATCTGGGTTAGGTGTTGAGAATAATTCCTGCCCCCATCTATCATAAATCACCATTAAATAATGCTGAGGATCAAAACCTAATCCTTTAGGCTTAAACCAGGCAACATCAGGGTTAAGACTTGAAGGAATAATAGCATTAGGAATATAAATGATCTCAGGATTCTCGATCATTATTCTTTGGTAAGCAGAATCTCGGCATCCAAAGCTATTAACAACAGTTAACCATACACCAAACTCACCCACTCCTGCAAAAGTATGAACAGGGGAGGGGATGGAAGAAGTGTTATTTGGAGAAAGAATATCTCCAAAATTCCATTGCCACAATATTGCATTAAGTGAATAGTCAGTAAAGGTAATTAAAGGATTGTCAAAAGTAGCGTATGTTGGATTGGCAGAGAAACTTGCTTGAGGTATTGGCAAAATATTTATCTTCCCCGAAGCAGAATCTTTACAACCATAAGGATCAGTAGCCACCACAGTATAATATTTAGGATAACTAGCCACAACATGTAATGGATTTCCTATAAAACCATTGCTCCATACATAGGTGAGATTATTTGCACCACTAGCAGTTAAGGTAGCTTGTCGGCCACTGCACACTACAGTGCTATCAACCGAAACAATCGGAATAGTATGCACATAAACTTTTATATGTGTAGTATCAGTACAAAAAGGAGATGAACCTATAACAGTATAGGTTGTATTAGTAAGTGGAGAAACAGTTATAGATGCACTACTAAGTCCCCCGGGTGTCCATGTATAAGTATTAACACCACTAGCTGTTAATGTAATCGGCGAACCTTTACATATATTAAAGCTATCAGAAGCAACTATCATGATTGGATGCACATGAACAGTAACTTTAGCAGTATCATTACAAGTAGAAGAAAATCCAATACAAGTGTAAGTAGTAGTAATTGAAGGAGTAACTGTAATGTTAGCAGTACTCATATTGCCAGGAGTCCAATGATAAGATGTAAAACCTGTGGCATTTAGAATAGTAGAGGAATTTAAGCAAATATCTGTATCTCCAACAACAGTTAATTGAGGAAATGGAGCAATTTTAACTGTATCGACAATCTTATTAATATTGCACGAATTGTCAGTAACAGAAACAATATAAGTGCCTGCAGAAAGTCCGCTTATTGTATTAGTAGTTGCGCCAGTATTCCAGTTATAAGTATAAGGAGGCATTCCTCCTGTAACAGCTACGTTAATTGTACCTACACAATTTACAATATTTAATGTGTGAGTAATAGTAAGAGGATTAATAATGCAAAAATTACTCTGTGCCACTGTAACGAAACCTGTTCCTGAAATATATAAAGTGCATGTTGATTTGCTTAACCTGATATCTCTTACATAACCATTAATATTAGCAGTAATCGGTGTTCCTAACGTAAAAGCAGTTCCATTAAAAGTATAACGATGTACAGCATTGTGCCCGCCTACATATATATTATTACAATCATCAGCTTCAATACCTTCATTTGCTCTGTCTTCACCACCTACATAAGCAGCATTTACTACAACAGAAGCAAGTTGATTACCATTAGTCTTGTTCCATGCTTTAAGGGTTTGCCCATCGAAACTGAAGAGATAATTATTATTTAAAGCCAGAGCATTTACTCTAACAGTATGTACAGTACTTGAATAACCAGTTGCCTGAAAAGCTTCATTAAAATTATAACCTGAAAGAACATCAAACGATAAAGGCGGAAAGTAACCTGATGAAAACAAACTTTTTTGAATACGATTACTGCTGGTGTTACTTTTAGACGACATTAATGCATAGAAATCGCCATTGTTGTCTTGAACAACACATGCAATATCATTGCAATTTCCAAAACAATTCCCAGTATTACTTCCAGTTGTGTAATTATTAAAGTTAATGCAATTACTTCCCGAAATATTGGTGTCGTTGATAAGTTGTAAATTATTTGAAGTATTAGTTCCACCACCAAAACCAATTAACTTTCCACTGCATTTATTATAAAACATCTGCCAGATTTCGTAACAAGGAGGAAAATGATTTGATGTTAATATAAGATTGCCCGAAGAATTTACTTTCATAATCATTGGTCCGGGATTTGAATTGTTATTATCTAATCCTTCGCCAATAAAAACACTGCCACTCGAACGTAAAACACAGAACTTTGAATAATAAAAGATGCTACCACTCGTACTTGATTGAGTACTCCATGTAGAAGGGTTGGTGAAAGTCCAGAGAAAAGTTCCTGTAGCCGAATATTTAGTAACTTTAAAATATGCTGTACCACCCGAAACATATACATTCCCTTTATCATCATAATCAATATCGTTTGCTTCGCTATTTGTAGTAAGTGAAGTAGGAGTTGTTGTCCATGGGTCAATAATAATCGTTTGGTGTTTAGAATTTGAAGTTTGAAGTTGAAAAGTAACTATATTGTTTCGAAGTTCAAAACTTGAATTTATTGACTGTTTAGTATTTTTATTGTAACTTAAAGGTGAATGATCTAAAACATCACCGGCTGGAGTTTTTATAATAATATTTCCATTTTCAATATCTTTTGAAATATTTTCAACATCACCACTATACTGCATTTTAACTTTAGTAATATCAGCACCCGGATGAAGTATTAAACTATATTTGATGCCACCTTTCTCAGGAATAATATATTCAACATCAATAAAAGGGTAGAGATTTTTATATGTTAACTTTTTAAATCCTTTTGCCTGTAAAGATTCATATCCCTTTTCACAATAAGTGTAATATCCTTCTGTTTGCTCTGAAGTAATCATTAAAGCATTTTGATTACATCCTATCCATTTGAGTTTAACCCAATATATTTTATCAAATCCAAATTCATTTTCTACTTCTTTTGATTTCGTTTTTGCTTCCTCTTGTTCTGCTAATTTCTCAGGAATGTCTAATTTAATATATAATCCTTGTTGAGTAAAGAAAATTTTATTTGTAGAATTAATTACATACTTAACGGCTAATAAAGAATGTATCCAGGGAGTGAATTGTCCATAGTTTTTAATAAAAACATCATTCTTGAATGGATTATGTGAAGACCAAAATATCTTTGGTTGAGAATTATTCAACTGACTATTTTGTGCATATGAATTTACAAACATTAAGCTTGCAAATTGCATCAGAATAATCAAAGAAAATAACTTACTTCTCATTTTTTTATGTGTATGAAATGTTTTTAATATCAGAACTTCATAAAATAGAACCTAATTAATAACAAAACTATTAGTATTATGATTTACAAAGATACAAATTAAAACTGAGATATAAAAACTATTTTGTTATTATATTGTTAAGAAACAAATTCAATAAGAATGATTTGACCTATTAATAGGCTAAATGAGATTATTAACTATAAAAGAAGTTAAGTATTAATAAAATTATTTTTTTTTATTTGATTATTATTTTAAGATATCATTTTTTTAACTAATTTTACACCATTAAATCAAAAGAAATAAATAACAATAATACACATGAGAAAACACATTATTATTACAGCAGTTTTAATGCTATTTATTAGCAACTTTTTAACTGCTCAGATTAAAAGTGAACAAGTGACAGGCAAATGGAGAGTTTACAAAAGAGCTTACGGTACTGATACAGTTGGGAGTCCATTAAAAATGGATTTAGTATGGACATTTACAAAAGACAGTTTGTATTGGAATTTATCAGGTTTGTCAAAAGATCAAGTTACTCCATATGTAATAAAAGATACTACATTGTCAATAGGTCCAATGAGATATACTGTAGAAAGAATATATAATGATACGCTTATAATAAAGAAAATTGCGGCACCAAAAAACAAAGAACCATTTTATGTATATAAAGACTATTTCTTTAGGATAGAAAAACCAAAGAAATAAAGTCTTTATATATTTTTTAAGATTAGAATTATATTAAATCGTTAAAATTGATTACTTTCGCAGTAATTAATTTTAACGATTTTCTTTTTACAAAAAACACATTATGAAGGCAATTAAGTTTCTTATACTATCATTTTTATTCTTATCATCAACAGTTTTAAGAGCACAATTATATAAAGATTCAACTCAATCAATAGAAGTTAGAGTACAAGATCTTTTAAAGAGAATGACTTTAGATGAGAAGTTTTGGCAGATGTTTATGTTAGCCGAAGATTTAAAGATTGATAAATCAAGGTATGTAAATGGTGTATTTGGGATTGAAGGAAATGTTTCGGCTGATGCAGGGAATGCAACAGGGAAAATGATTAAGAATGAAGGTAAAGGAAATGCACAAGAAACAGCAGAAGTTATTAATAAGATTCAAAAACAGTTTATTGAAAAGACAAGACTTGGGATTCCTGTCATCATTTTTGATGAAGCCTTACACGGACTTGCAAGAGAGGGTGCTACTTCTTTCCCTCAGGCAATAGGATTAGCTGCAAGTTTTGATCTGGACTTAATGAAGAAAGTTGCCTTAGCATCTGCTATGGAAACTAAATCAAGAGGTATTCGTCAGGTATTATCTCCTGTTATTAATATTGCGAGTGATGTAAGATGGGGGAGAGTTGAAGAAACATATGGCGAAGATCCATTTCTTTCAGCAAAGATGAGTGTAGCATTTGTTAGTGAATTTGAAAAATTAGATGTTATAACTACTCCCAAACATTTTATAGCCAATGTTGGAGATGGTGGTAGAGATAGTTACCCTATTCATTTTGATGAAAGATTAATGGACGAATTATATTTCCCACCTTTTAAAGAAAGCTTTCAGTTAGGCGGTTCTCGTTCGGTAATGTCTTCATATAATTCACTGGATGGTACTCCCTGTACAGCTAATGATTGGGTTTTAAATAAAAAGCTACGCAACGAATGGGGCTTTAAAGGATTTACAATATCTGACGCAGGTGCTACAGGTGGTGCCAATGTTCTGCATTATACTGCCAAGGGTTATACTGATGCTACTGAAAATGCTATCAATAATGGTTTGGATGTTATATTTCAAACTGATTTTAATCATTATACTTTGTTTATTGATGCTTTTAAAAATGGTAAGATACCAATAAGTGTGATTGATACATCTGTTGCAAGAATATTAAGAGCTAAATTTGAGATAGGTTTATTCGATCATCCTTATGTTAATCCTATTGAAGCCAAAAAGTGGAATGGAAAGGCAGAGCATCGTCAATTAGCTAAAGAAGCTGCTTTAAAATCATTTGTTTTGCTTAAGAATGAAAAAGAAACGTTGCCATTAACTAAAACTCTTAAGAGCATTGCTATTATTGGTACTGATGCTATTGAGATGAGGCAAGGGGGATATAGTGGACCGGGAAATAATAAAGTTTCTATCCTTGATGGAATTAAAAATAAATTAGGTAAAAATACTATAGTAAATTATACAGAAGGTTGTGGAAGAAATTCAGATGAATATGTTGCCATTGCACCTGAGTATTTCACTCATCTTGAGAAAGGGGAAAGTAAAAAAGGTTTGTTAGCCGAGTACTTTAATAACATCACATTAAATGATAAAGCTATCCTTACTCGTACCGATAATAATATTGACGTGAGGTGGACTTTATATTCTCCTCACCCTGATATTAATTATGATTTCTTTTCGGTAAGATGGACTGGTAAATTAAAGGCTTCTTTATCTGGCAAATATAAAATAGGTTTCGATGGCAATGATGGCTATCGTCTTTATATTAATAATGAATTGATAATTGATAATTGGCAAAAACGTTCGTATTCAATCATAACTAAAGATTATACTTTTGAAAAAGATAAAGAATATGATATCAGAGTTGAGTTTTATGAAACTTCGGGTAGTGTATGGTTAAAGTTGATGTGGAATTGTGGTGTGAATAATGATTATGAGAATAAAATAAAAGAAGCAGTTGAATTATCTAAAAAAAGTGATGCAGTTATCATTGTTGCAGGTATTGAAGAAGGTGAAGGCAAAGATCGTGCTTATTTAAATCTTCCCGGAAGGCAAGAAGAAATGATTAATAAGATTGCTGCAACCGGAAAAAAAGTTGTAGTTGTTTTAGTAGGTGGAAGTGCTATTACTATGAATAACTGGATAGATACTATTAATTCAATAATTGATGTGTGGTATCCCGGCGAGGTTGGTGGTGATGCTGTAGCTGATGTTTTGTTTGGTGATTATAATCCTGCAGGAAGATTACCTGTTACTTTTCCACGTACTGAAGGCCAACTTCCATTAGTTTATAATCATAAACCTACAGGTCGTAATGATGATTATCTTGATTGTACAGGCAAACCATTGTTCCCTTTTGGCTATGGGTTGAGTTATACTAAGTTTGATTATAATAATATTACTTTTACTAAAAATACTTTTTCTAAATCTGAATCTACTATTGTTAAGTTTAAAGTAAGTAATATTGGTAAGTTTGATGGAGAAGAAGTAGTTCAATTATATATTCGTGATTTGTATAGTTCTGTTGCCCGACCTTTAACTGAATTGAAAGGTTTAAAACGAATAAGTTTAAAAGCTGGAGAAACAAAAGATGTTTCTTTTACTATTACTCCTGATTTACTTTTGATATTGAATGATAAGATGAAATGGGTAGTTGAACCCGGTGAATTCAGGATTATGATAGGTGCTTCATCAAATGATATTAGACTAAGGAGTATTATTAATGTAACTGACTAATAAAAAGTGCCTAAAATTTCTAAAGTTATAATTGTTTTTAACTTTAGGTATTTTAGGCACTTCAAGTACTTTAGGCACTCTTATTTTTAGAATAATTATGTTTTATTATTGCTATTACTGATGGTAATAATGATATTGTTATTATGGTTAGGATTACTAAAGTAAAGTTATGTTTAACACTGGGTATATTACCAAAGAAATATCCTGCCAAAGAAAAAGAAACCACCCATAAGATGTTTCCTATAATTGAAAAAGAAATAAAACGAAGGTATTTCATAGTGCCAACTCCTGCAACAAATGGTGCAAAGGTTCTTATAATCGGCATAAATCTGGCAATAACTAAAGTTTTACCACCATGTTTTTCATAAAATGCATGTGTCTTATTTAGGTATTCTTTCTTAATAAGTTTATAATTTTTTTCATAAACAGTTTTCCCTATTAACCTACCTATAAAGAAATTGGTATTGTCGCCGGCAAATGCAGCTATTAATAATATTATTATTAAAACAAATACATTTAATGGATTCCCATCCATTGCTGCAATAGTTCCGGCTGCAAATAATAATGAATCTCCTGGAAGAAAAGGAGTAACTACTAAGCCTGTTTCACAAAAGATGATTGCGAATAACAAAAGATAAGTCCACATTTGATAAGTACTTACCCAAGTACTTAAATATTGATCAATATGAAGTATAAAATCGAATAACTGCTTGATAAATTCCATTAAATATTGCGTTTAATTATTTGGCAAAAGTACATCAAATAATTAATTCATCAATAGTCTTAATAATAAAAATAAAATTCCTGATAAAATAATAGTAACAGGCAATGTTACTAACCAGGCAATTGCAATGTTTTTTATAGTCTTTAATTGAAGATTCCCTTTACCATGTTGAGCAACCATTGTACCTGCTACACCTGATGTTAACACATGTGTTGTACTTACAGGCAAACCTAACATTGTTGAAGCTGTTATAGTACTTGCTGCAATAAGTTCGGCACTAGCTCCCTGTGCATATGTAAGATGTGATTTGCCAATCTTCTCACCTATTGTTACTACTATTCTTCTCCAGCCTATCATTGTTCCTAAACCTAATGAGAGTGATACTATTAATTTAACTTCCCAAGGTGCATATTCAGTATATTCTTTTATTTCTTTTATTTCTGATTTCATTGTAGCAATATCTTTTTCTGAGATTCCGGCTAAAGTTATTTTCTTGTTAGATACTAATGATTCTGCTTTCTTTGAAATCAATAATATTGATTTTCTAATTTCAAAATGTTTATTTCCCTGAAGGTTATTAAAAGTACTCACTCCTTTTAAATTCGTTGCAATTGAATCTGTTTTGGAATGTAAAAGAATAAACGTCTTTTTATCATCCTTTGAAAGCTTCAGAGTGTCTACTTTATTTAAACATAATTCTATTTTCTGCATGCTTGATAATAACTTTTCAGGAGATTTAGAATGATCTATTGCAAAATGAATTGGAACTAAACCAATTAATATGATCATAATTAATCCGACACCTTTTTGTCCGTCATTTGAACCATGTGAATAACTAACACTCATACAAGTGAAAATCAAGATAGAGCGTATCCATAAAGGTGGTGCTTTTTTATCTACTGGTTCTTTGTATAATTTTTTATTCTTGATAATACGTGGTAACAATAACATTAATAAAAATGATAAACCAAATCCAAAAATTGGTGAAATTAAAAGAGAAAGCCCTGTATCTGTTACTTTCTTCCAATTTAAAGCAATCTCATGGCTCCCAGGCAGCATCATATATGCAATCCCAACACCAAATATTGAACCTATTAAAGTATGTGAACTTGAACAGGGAATGCCAAAATACCATGTTCCAAGATTCCAGATAATAGCTGTTAATAATAATGCTAATATCATTGCAAGACCATGGTATATATTTTGGTCGACCAAAGCTTCGGTGGGTAATAAGTTAACAATTCCCATTGCTACAGCAATTCCTCCGACTAAAACACCTGTAAAATTTAATATACCGGATAGTATGACTGCTACATGTGGTTTTAATGTGTGTGTGTAAATAACTGTTGCTACAGCATTGGCTGTATCATGAAATCCATTGATAAATTCAAAAGCTACAACTGCTAATAAGCATACCAGTAGTAAGATAGTTAAAGGTGTATCCAGTCCAAACATATAAAATATATTAGTTTTTGTATTAATATTTCAGTTGCCAAAGTTATTTAAATTTTCAATATTAACTTAATGTTAATTAAAAAAAAATTTTATTCGTAAAAGTAAATGTAATTATTATTACTTTTGTACTTTATTAACAAGGCATTGTTAGTAATAATATAATTAATATTAATGCTAACAAGAAATTAAATACTACTTTTGTGTTAAGTTAATATTAATTTATAGAAAGCTTAATTTACTAACTAATAATAAAGGTTTTAATTATGGAAGACGATTTTAATAAAGAAGGAAAACTAAAACTAAAAAAGAAATTAGTTGCCATCAGAAATATATTAATGGTAATTTTGTCAGTGTTTTTTGTCATTTTTGGATTTTTATATGGCACTTATAACGGGGATGAAGTATCACCAACTTCACTAATAAATATTCGGTACGGGCTGTTCTCGTTCGCACTTATTATTTCGGCTACCTTAATTATAATAGCTGTTTTTAATAAAAGCAAGAAGTAGACTATATTAATTAATAATTAACTGATAATAATTATTAATTTAAGGCAACTTTAAATATTATTTTATTTATAAAAAAATGAGCGACTCTAATTTGGAATCTTTTTTAGCAAATT
>CAIWDQ010000241.1 GCA_903911455.1 uncultured bacterium | reverse complement strand
CTAAATGCTTACCATCAGCTTCTTTGACTTCGTAAGTTTCAACATCTTTTTGATAGACCGGTAAATTTGTTACCTTAGTAAATGTAATACCGTATAATTTGTTTGCTACATAAAAGATACCTTCCTTAACATTCTCTAAACTAAAGTAAGGTTTGATTTCACTTTCATCCAAATCGTACTTAGCTTTGTGAAGTTTCTCAGCATAGAACCACCAATCCCATGGAGCCAGCTTAAAGTTTGCACCTTCCTTGTCAGCAATCTGTTGCATCTCTTTTAACTCTGCTTTTGCCACTGGTAAAGCAGCCGACCATAGTTTGTTTAAGAATTCACTTGCTTTTTCAGGAGTTTTAGCCATATTATCATCAATTACGTATGCTGCATAGCTCTTGTAACCCAATAAATGTGCTTTATTTATCCTAAGTTCAGTAATCTTTTGTATGTTCTTTTTGTTATCAAATTCATTATTATTATTAGCTCTCATAAAATAACCACGATACAGCTTTTCTCTAAGAGAACGGTTCTTTGCATATTGTAAAAATGGTATCATACTTGGCTTGTCAAGAGTAAATACATATTTACCGTCAAGTTTTTTATCTTTAGCTGATTGTGCAGCACCTTTAATGATATCTTCTGATAATCCCTCAAGATCTTTTTTGTCATCAATCACCAGTTTGAAGTTCTTATTTGTCTCTGCAAGTACGTTTTCGCCATACTTTAAGAGGACTGTAGATAGTTCTTCATTAATTTTGCGAAGTTCAGCTTTTTTATCAGCAGGTAAATTAGCTCCTTTTCTTACAAAATCATTGAAATGTTTTTCAACAACTCTAATCTGTTGCTCATCAAGTTTTAAATCTTTACGTTTATCATAGATAGTTTTAATCTTTTTAAACAAAGTTTCATTTAAATAGATATCATCACTATGCTTTGATAGCATCGGATTTACTTGACGTGCAATAGCCTGCATCTGTTCGCTGGTATTTGCATCTGCAAGATTAAAGAATACAACGCTAACTTTGGTCAGTAACTTTCCCGACTTATCAAAGGCCAGAATTGTGTTGTCAAATGTTGGCTCGGCAGTAGAATTCGCAATTGAATCAATCTCTGCTTTCTGTTGTTTCATTCCCTCAATAAACGCCGGCATGTAGTGCGTAGAATCTATTTTATCAAATGGAGGTACTTGAAATGGAGTAGTATATTCTGTTAAGAATGGGTTCTCTCCTTTTTTGGCATTTTTACATGCTGTTCCGATTAATATGGTCATAACCACTAGAATTAGTACTGTGTTTTTCATTAAGAGTATATTTTTTTTAATGATTAATTATTTGTTTATAAAACGTGGTAAAATTATTACTAATTTCTGATCAAATCTAATAATACTTAACAATTTTTTATAATTCGTATTAACAGTCTATTCTACTTAGTATTCAAAATATAAGGAGTGATATATTTATTTTTAAGTTTCAATTAATTTTTATTTTAAGATGATTAGTTCATCAGTTAATATATTCTCTTCTTAACTTAATATGCTGAGTGATTTTTTTTGTTAGAATATTGATTTACTTCTTAATATGAGGTATTTACTTTAGAAAACAAGGTGTTTTTTATTCAATTGCAGTAATTTACTGGAGTCATCAAGCAAATTACTGAAGTCACCAAGCTTTTTACTGGAGTCACCAAGCAATTTACTGAAGTCGCCAAGCAATTTACTGAAGT
>CAIWDQ010000240.1 GCA_903911455.1 uncultured bacterium | reverse complement strand
TGCAGCAATACCCATACCGATAGCAATTTTACGAGGTGTAGATGGTTCAATATTTCTGGCTCTTAAGAAACCAAAAAAGGCAAGTATAACAGGTGTTAAGAATACTACAAAGAATGGATTAATTGATTGGAATAACTCGGCACCAACAAGTTTAGTGAATCCTAAATTGATATTTATACTGCTTAGATTAGTATAGTCTTTTGCAAAGAAAGTTAATGTTAAACCATTTTGATGGAACGAAAACCAGAAGAAAATACAAACTGCGAACACTGCAAATAAAGCAGAAAGTCTTTGTTTGATTTCTTTAGCATCCATTTCGATAACATTTGCGCTTCCACTTTTAGCTGCAACTTTATTAGCAGGATCTGGGAATCTATTCTTATTAACCATATAAATTGTAAAGGAAATCAACATAGCGAAGATGGCAACACCAAAAGCATAGTGGAAACCAGTAGAAAAGATGTTTAAATATTCGTTAGAAAATGAAGTATAATCAGTCCCGGTAAAACCAACTTTAGTTGATAGTTCATGAAAACTTGCTAAACCTTTTTCGTTAATTGTTCCATTCAGGAATTTATGACAAAGCTCTGGTAAAGAACTATTGTAAGCAAAACCATGTGAAGTAACCCACCAGTTTCTTACACCAACTGCTGCCAATGGAGCAAAAATAGCACCAACATTAATAAACATATAAAACAAAGAGAAACCTGAATCTCTCATCTTGCCATACTCTTCGTTATCATACATTTGGCCAACCAAAGCCTGAAGATTACCTTTGAATAATCCATTACCAAAGGCAATTACAAATAAGCCGAAACAAGTCATTGCTAAGAATAACCCAAATTTGCCGGCAGGAACAGGAGTAGGAGTTGGAATTGCAATTAAGAAATAACCAACAGTCATTAAAACTAAACCCGTTAGGATAGTACCTTTGTAATTTCTGGTTTTATCTGCAATCAATCCACCAACAAATGCCAGAATGTAAATTGAAAAGTAGAAAATAGAATAAATAATACCGGCTTTAGTTTCGTCAAGACCGAACTTAGCCATAAGAAACAATGACAAGATTGCCATCATGGTATAAAAACCAAAGCGTTCGCCCATATTTGCAAGAGCTGCCGCTAATAAACCTTTAGGATGTTTTTTAAACATAATTAAATTGTTAAATTAATAAACTGATTAAAGATTAAAGGGCAAAAGTAATTAAAAAATCCAAACAGGCAATATTTATTTTCTTAAATCTATTCCTTAATTATTTTTACTTCTGTGCGGCGGTTCTGTTGCCTTCCCTCAGGTGTTTCGTTATCAGCTATTGGTTTCTCCGAACCATAGCCTTTTGTTATAATTCTGTTCTCAGCTATTTTATTTTTAACAAGATATGCTTTCACGGCTTCTGCTCTTTCTTTACTAAGTTTTAAATTATGAGCATTATCACCCGAGTTATCAGTATGCCCTGATATTTCTACTACCATATTTGGCTTTAGTTTCATTACTTCCAGTAGATTACTTAACGCATTATAACTTTCGGGTTTAAGTGTTGCTTTATCAGTATCAAAAAAAACATTCTTTAACTCATAAAGCTTAGACTGTTCTATCTTGATGGTTAGTTTCATGCTGGCTAACCCTTTAAAGTTAGGTATCTTTACCTTTTGATAATCCAGCTTATCCGAAATTGTAAGATACTTAATAGTGTATTCTTTTCCTTTCGGGATATCTATTGTAAAGGTGCCATCTTCTCCGGATACTCCTGAATATGATTGTTTAGTCTTTTCCATTTCAAGTAATATCTTTTCACCCTTAAGTGGTTTATCTTTATAATCAGTTACCTTAACATTTAAAGTTACCAGACTAGTATCCTTTTGTGCTGATGCTGATATCATTAAACACATCACCAATATAATTAATGCTATTTTCTTCATAAAATTAATTGTTTTGATTTATTCTATTATTATAACTATATCCTTTTAATATTATTGTATGATGAATTCTTTAGTGTTGATAATGATTGTTTTGAATAATAAGATTACTAGTGATTATGCTATTAGGAAGTTTCCCAACGATAGTTTCACTAGTGGTTATGCCATTGGGAAGTTTCCCAACGATAGTTTCACTAGTGATTATGCCATTGGGAAGTTTCCCAACGATAGTTTCACAAGTGATTATGCCATTGGGAAGTTTCCCAACGATAGTTTCACTAGTGGTTATGCCATTAGGAAGTTTCCCAACGATAGTTTCA
>CAIWDQ010000239.1 GCA_903911455.1 uncultured bacterium | reverse complement strand
TTCAGAAAAGAAAACTATTTTGTATTTGAAAATTTTATTGAAGATATACTTAAACCTATATATATTCAAAAACAGTCAATTGAAAAGATAAATAATGGTGAATTTGTATGTATCCCATTATTTAATATCCCTTATATTAGGTTTTTAAACGCAAATTGTCTAGTTTCGATCAGGAATACTTTAAAATCGAGTATGAATATTCTTTCAGCTAGAGTTAATAATTTTCAAGCTAATATAAAAGAAATTGATTTTGATGATAAAATTATTGATATTGTTAACAATTATATTCCTAAACTACTATCAATATCTATAAATATACAAGCACAGATTAATAACCAAGTATATATTAAAAAAGAAATGAATTCGGGCTCTCTTATTTTGAATATGCAGATTTATTTATGTATCTGTAAAATCAAATCAATACCTGAATACTATGCTAAATCCGGAGTTATAGAATCCTTTGTTTCGGAATCAATTAAATCTCATATTGAATTAAGTAATAATTTAAATAAAAGTCAGGTGTTTTTTTATATGAAACCTGTAGAACAATCAATGCATGAATTTTTAGTAACTTATAAAAATAGTTTAACATGTTAAAACAAAAAATCGATCATTTTGAGGTGTCTGGATTATCCGGCTTCAAATCAGTAGAATTAACAAAGATTAAAGACTTTGTTAAAATTTCAGAGATAATGAAAGTCTTCCATGTGTTTATTACAGAAGAAAAAAAGGATGAAGTAATTGCCAGAACTTTCAATCTGCTAAGCAACGACATCGTATACAATATCAAATCTAACGGATTTAGTTCTGTGGATGATTTTGATGATGCTGATGATAAAGGCTTCGAGGATGCAGAGGAATATGCAGAAGCCAAAAAAGGAGGGTATCATAATTATAAAGAATTTCTTGAATTCCGTCAGTCGGGCACTATAGACCGAAACGTTTATAAGAAAGCTCAAAAGACTGGCTTTGTTGATAATTATGATGACTTTAAATTAAAATTAGAAATTAATAAGAAGACTATTCCTGTTGATTTTGATTTTAGTGAAATGGATAATTCTTTAAAACTTTTTCAGTTTGCAACTGATAGAGGCTTTAAAGATTATGGTGATTTTGCTAAAGGATTCTTCCTTGGCTTTACAGAGAAGATTATGATGGATGAAGCTAAAGATAAGGGCTTTACTTATGCTAAAGATTATATTGGCGCTGTTTCGATGGGCTTTGATAATATCAGAGAATATCAAGAAGCTACTCATCTTAATATCAAGAATAAAATTGAATTTAAGATTTTTGATCGTTTGCGTAAAGCTTCTAAATACATTTATGGTTTTGATGGTGTTCAACTTATCGAAGCGTTAAGGATTTATGAAAATGGCAAAAGGTTATCTATCAAAAAAATAAATGAATTGTTAGAACAGGAAAAACAGAAGTGCAAGTTGAGTACCAGTGATAAAGGTGTGAAAGAACTTCCTGAATGGTATGATATCAAGTTTAAAACGGATGAAGATATTGAGCAATTTTTAAAGACTTGTGTTGAGCTTAAAGATTATGGTTTTTATGATGATGGTGGTGAGTTCTTCGAAGTTTCTCGTTTGTCGGACACTACAATTTATATCGATGGAAGCAATGTAGCTTATGCAGTTAGTGGCAGTACGGGCAATAATAAAAAAGAATTAAAGCCTGCGTATCTAAATATAATTACTTTGGCTTCTCATCTTAAAGAGCTTCGTTTTAAAGATATTATCGTAATTGTGGATGCATCGCTTAATCGTACAGTTAGCGATCCTCATTATTTATCTACATTAAAGCAAACAGTTCAGTATCTTGAGGCTCCTGCTCAAACTTCTGCTGACGAGTTCCTAATTGAAAATGCTAAGAAAAATAAATGTTACATAGTTACTAATGATACTTTTAGAGATTGGAAGGCTAAAGATAGCTGGATCTTTGAGAATATCGACCGTATTAGAGTTCCATTTTTAAAGAATAATAATGGCACATTCAGTACGCCTTCATTAGATTTACTTAAAGAATCTTAATACCTGATTTTAACTAATTAAAAGAGGACTTACGTTAATAAGTCCTCTTTTTTTTAATTTTATTTTTCAAAACAATCTAATATCTATTACAATAATATGTTTCCCTTCCATTCAAATTATGTAAATTTGCAACATCAATTTTATAATAAATAATTTTTACTGATGTCAACACAACAAAATAAAATTCAATACAATATTAACTTCAAAAAATATAAACATTATATTTTTGATTGGAACGGGACTTTGATGAATGATCTGTGGCTTGCTGTTGATGTTATCGATAAGATGTTAATTAATCGCGGATTGCATGGGATGACTGTCGATAATTATTGTGAGGTCTTCGATTTTCCTGTTGAAAATTATTATCAAAGGATAGGTTTTGATTTTGAGAAAGAGAGTTTCGAAATTGTAGGTACAGAGTTTATCGTTGAGTATGATAAACGTCAATACGAATGTATTTTGCATGATGGGGCTCTTGATTTATTACGCAATTTAATCAGATTGCCACTCACTTTAAGCGTATTGTCGGCACGTGTGCAACATACTTTAGAACAGAATCTTGATCATTATGGTATTTATAACCATTTTATGCACATAGCTGGTTTAGATGATCATTATGCTCATAGTAAACTAGATGCGGGTGTTGAATTACTCACCAAAACTGATATCGCAAAAGAAAATACTCTTATGATAGGCGATACTTTGCATGATGCTGAGGTAGCGAAAGAACTGGGTACTGATTGTATTTTAATTGCTTCGGGGCATCAATCCAAACACAGGTTAATGATGGCTAATGTGCCTGTTTATAACACAATTATTGATCTACAGAAAGAAATAGTATCTTAAAATATATTTAATAAAGAATGCAAACTACAATAATCTCCTGTAGTTTGCATTCCTCATTTTATCTAAATTAAGCTATTCTGATCAAGAAATAATCTGACCATGGACCTTGTGCATCGTGTGCGAATACCGGTTGAGAGCGTATCATATACAAAGCTCCTCTTTCGAAGCCATCTCTCATTCCGCTTGTTGATGTTAATGAGTCAATTAATTCAGGAACGTCGTTTCCTGTTCCCGTTACTTTGGTTATTTCTAAATTATATTTACGTGCGCCTATTTTTCTACTAACCGATATTAATAATACTCCCGGTTGCTCTGTGTTTACGGCAGATGTTTCAGCTTTTGATTTAGCTACTCTTTTTTTGGCTTCTCTTAAACCAATTTCTAAACCTAATGTTGCGCTTTTTGCTACATTGCATTTGTTTTCAATAAACTCTGCATTTACTTTAAATGTGTCTTCCAACACAAACATTCCTAATTTATAGGTATTAGTTGAACCAGGATTATGTTTCAAACTTAATCTGTATTCAGATGAGACATGATCTAATTGTGTTTGCCACAATGTTGTAGATACAGGTAAACCTGTTAATTCTGTTGTTTTTTCAATGCATTTCTCAATCCATCCTTGCGTGCATTGAATTCTAAAAGGTACGTTTTTAGAATCGTACGTTTTAATAAATCTGATTCCATTTC
>CAIWDQ010000238.1 GCA_903911455.1 uncultured bacterium | reverse complement strand
GGCAAAGATATATGGGGTAATGTTAAGGTGTTAGACTATAACGCTAAGAAATTTTCCAAAGTTATACACGGTATGGAAAAATCATCTTTAACCTTAGCAGAGGAAGCGTATGTAAAACACAGGTTGTTGAATAATGAAAAACGTGCTACAAAGAATCCTGATTTATCATGGGGTGATTTGTCAGAGGAAAAGCAGTATGAGATAATGGAGAAAGCATGGAAAGCAGGGCTACGAACCAAATTCATGCAAGATAATGCTATTTCAAATGTAATTAATAGTGCACTTGACAGAAAACCAACCGACAATAATGTAGTTTATACCGCAAAGACATTAGGTAAGATTGCTATACCTATTGCAAGAGTACCTGTAAATATAATGAATGAGGGTTTCGATCATCAATTTGGATTATTAAGAGGACTTTCAGAAGCGATTTATCATGGTATAAAGGGAAGTGATTTGGAATATGCTGCAAAAGAACGAATACTTAAAAATATATCTAAAGGCACTATCGGTGGGGCATTATTGATTTATGCGTTTATGAATCCACAGCAGTTTGTGGACGATAAGGGCGAATTTAGCAAATTATTCGGATTAGATATTCCAAGTGGAGTATTGAGAATATTTGCCCACCACCCTATTTTTATGCCATTAAGAACGGGTGCAGATTTTGGTCATGCACTACATCAAGAACAGGTAAAAGCAGATTTTGGTAAGGAACATAAGGGTATCGGAGATGTAGCATATAATGTAGAATCAAAAGAATTACAGACTATACCGTTTGTCAAACCAATGGTAGATGTAAGTCGTGGGGCTACAAGATACTTTGCCAATACATTTATTTCAAGTGTCATTATTCCACAAATAGTAAAAGAAGTAGCCAAAACAACAGATATATCCCCCGAAGATAAAAATACCGTTGCTAATTGGGCTAAAAACTATTTTACAGAAGAAATGACTACTGATAGACAGCCTAAAAGTTTAACAACTCCTATTGGGTGGTGGGAAACAGTAGTATGTCAAAATGTACCTTATATGAGAAAATGGGTAACTGATAAAAATAAGGGCAAATCAGATGCTTCTTATAATAAAGCAATCAGGGATAAGGGTGAAAAAGAAGAAGATACCATTGAAAATAAAAGATATTCCCTTACTCAAAAATACGGTAAAACAATAGTCGATGGTATGACTGACGCTCAGGTCGAACAAAAACTAAGGGATGACGATTATAATGAAAAGCAAAGTCAGTATAACCAATGGCAATCCGAAGGTAGAGATATGTCAAAAGTAAAAACACCGGTAGCACCAAGCGGTAGAATCAATAAAGGCAAACGTCAAGGTGGTGGTATCGGCGGAGGTATCGGCGGAGGCATGAAGGGTGGAGGCTTAAAAGGTGGTATTAAATAATTAAAACTCAATATAATGAAACTACAAAAAATAGATAATGACTGCGCAGATAGGCTGCAACAAAGATTACAAGATGAATTTAAAGCCTTTTACTTCTACCGTAATGCTGCTGATTATTGCAGAACAGTAGGATATTCAGGTGGCGAATCATACTTTGAAAAAGAGAGTCAGGACGAACTTGAGCACGCCAAAGGTATTGAAACATACTTAGCGAAGTGGAACGTACAGCCTACATTAAAAACTATTCAGTCGCCTGAACAATTTAGCGGATTGGTAGATATAATTGAGAAAGCGTATAAGTTAGAGTACGAACTTTATTTAGC
>CAIWDQ010000237.1 GCA_903911455.1 uncultured bacterium | reverse complement strand
GTCAGTACAAATTCAGCAAATTGGCAAACAGCGGTTCAACCGAATACAAATGTTTTATTTAATACAGTATCAGCTTCAACATTTACCCTAAATGGTTCAGCTATTAGTGCTTGGCCTACTGGTGGTAGTGGTTCAACTAACTTAACGGGTTATGCACAACTATCTGGTGCAAATTTTACAGGAGCAATAACAGCAACTAATATAACTGATACAGGATTGACAATAACACGAATACCATATGCATCTACTGGTGGTCTATTGATTGATTCTTCAACATTGACATATTCATCTACAACCGGATTAGCAACAACTAAACCAATTATAATCACTGGTTCTTCTGATGTTGTTCAATTCAAGATTGTACAAAATGCCATACAGACGAATGATGTA
Organism: uncultured bacterium; assembly: GCA_903911455.1. Lineage (GTDB taxonomy): Bacteria > Bacteroidota > Bacteroidia > Bacteroidales > JACABE01 > JBAXLO01. The sequence goes on along the minus strand of CAIWDQ010000237.1, from coordinate 2,516 downwards.
TTCCAGATTTTAGCATCTGATGGAGTAACCGTAAGAATGGGATTGAATACTAAGGGGTATTTAACTCTCAATGCTAGCGTTGGCAGTAATATATTTATAGGTAACAGTAGCACTTACCCTTCAAATGCAACGGGAGGAAGTAATACCTCCGTGGGGGTTTTAGCTGGGGCTACGGTGTCAAGTGGTTCATATAATACTATGATGGGGGCTTTAGCTGGATACCAGACAGTCACAACGGGAACTAACAATGTAATGATAGGTGATAGGATTGGTTATGGTGTTGCTGGCTCCTCCTCCAAGAATACCATCATAGGCAGTATGGCATTATACTATCTTTACTCAGGAGCTGAGAATGTTGTTGCTGGTTATAATGCAATAGGCAAGACCTCCTATAGTGGCAACTACTCAGTCATAATGGGCTCGAATGCTGGCTATAGTGTCACAAGTGGCTCCAACAATCTCATACTGGGTGGTTATACTGGTTACAATGTCTCAACAGGTGCGTCTAATGTAATGTTGGGATACAAGGCAGGATATAATCAAACAACAAATTCAAATTTATTAATTATAGATAACCAAGATAGAACAAGTGCAGCGTTAGAAGCAACTAATGCATTAATTTATGGTGTATTTAATGCAACTCCTGCAAATCAAACCTTAACCGTAAATGGAGCATTAATAGTTGGGCAAGCAACTGGACAATCAAATCTTCAAAAAGGATTAATAATAAATTCAGCATCAGGAAATGGTGCAACAGATGCTTTACAGGTTAATGCTTCATCGGGTACATTTATTTTAACCGATCCTGTAAATTCCAGATTATTATTAAATAAACAAGTATATGGGTCTATGTATGGTGATAATGTTAATATAGCCGTTGTTGCAACCTTACAATCAACATATTATGCAGTTGGGGCAGGTATGACTACGGGTGCAGTAAATGGATTTACTTTTGCAAATAGTGTATTAACTTGTTTGGTAGCAGGTACATATAAGGTTGATTGGTCTATGGTTGTTATGGTTGGGTCAGGATCAAATGTACATATTGAGGGATTAGTAATGAAAAATACAACTGCACAAGTAAATACCGTTAATATAACACATTTACAAAATACAAATGATGAACAACCTATATGTGGAACTGGTATAATAACATTAGCGGTAAATGATTTAGTTAAATTAGCGGTTTTAAATGATGATGCGGCTGGAACAACTATTACTGTTACGCATGGTAACTTATCAATAATTAGAATAGATAATTAAGGGAGATAAAATATGTCAATTTTTTACGTTAATAAATCAGGTTCAAATGCAAATAATGGTACTACACCAACTCTTGCAAAATTAACCATTGCGGTAGGATTAGCATTATGCGCTAATGGTGATACATTAATAGTTGGCTCTGGTAGCTACTCTGAAAGATTAATAGTTGGAGCTATAACATTACTTGCTGATGGTGTTGTATATTTAGATGGAACTGGGGTAGCTGGCACAGGTTCAGCAATAACAATGAATCTTGCAACTATTGCTGGGAATATTCAAGCTCATCCTAATGGCGGTAAATGGATAATTAAAAATTGGAATGTAAGTTCAATTACAACCGGAACAATTTACTCAAGTTGCAATAATGGTGTTCAAAATAATTTAAACAATATTGAGTTATATGGTAATGTTAATAATACTATTGGTATAAATGTAGTAAATGGAACTACAAATATTCAAAACTGTGTTATATCTGGATGTAGTTTATATGGAATAACTTATGGTGGTAATCAAGGAAATGTATATAGTTTTAACACCATTTATAATTGTGGTATAGGAATAAACGGAGTTACATCAACATTTACCCAATATAATATTTTTCATAGTTGTACCACAAGTGTTAAATTTACAAGTAATCCACTAACATCACTAAATTATGATATATATTATAACACTACAAATTTAGTAGCAGTAAATGCTTCCAACTACACAACCTTATCGGCAGTTCAAGCTATTGGTTCAGAATTACAGGGATATTCAGCTAATCCAAGTTTAGTAGATCCTGCTAATGGGGTTTGGTATTTAGGTTCAATCGGTAACTATGGAGCTTATCCTTATTCTTCAATAACTAAAGGTGCATCGGCTAATAGTGATGGTAAATGGATTATCACAAATACTCCAGATAATTCTGGTTGGTATAATTCTGATGGAAATATTACAAAAAATATAACAGATGGTGCTTTTGAATTAACGTCAGGTGTTTCTGGGGTATTACTAAGCCCTGTTTATGATCTAGGATCAAGTGTAAATTATACAAGATTATCTTTAGTAACAACTCAAACATGGCCTACAAATATGGTTGATCAAACTACTACGGATATTCGTCCAAACTATCAAACAGTTAGTATACGAGCATCTAGCACAACATTTACCCAAAGTAATTCAACATTGAATTGGAATGAAGTAAATATTGAATCACCTATAAGTCTAAGTGGTATAAATGGTGAATTTGTACAAGCAAAAATTACGATGAG
>CAIWDQ010000236.1 GCA_903911455.1 uncultured bacterium | reverse complement strand
TGGTCTTCGGAAGCTTACTTATTGCGTTTTAAAATTTCAAAGTAGTCTTCGGAAGCTTACTAATGTCATTTAAAAATTTCAAAGTACTATAAGTAAAATTTAACAAACAATTATCACAATTCAAAACCCTAATTACACGCCCATTATGATAATTCTCAAAAAACAGCTTTGGCACGGTATTTGTATAGAGGACATCCTTTTTTTGAGGAAAAAGATGTTTTTTTATCCTTTTAAGGATTTAATTTTTGATTTTATCAAAATAATTGAAACGTTTTTGTATTTATATCGTGTAATTGTATATCTTTGCTACTTATTATTTATAATGAATAAAGCAATCATCATAATAATCATATTCCTATTTGCATTTACTAACCTAAATGCCCAATTTAGTAACCTTCTAAATAATGGTGATTTTGAAAATTACACTATACCACCTACAGTAGGAGCCCAATGTAATAGGGCCACAGGATGGAATAATGTAAATGGATATTATGGAATATCTGGGAATGGCTCTCCTGATTATTTTTATTTTGGAGCAAATAATGCATCAATTAACCAATTTGGTGCTATGACACCTTATTCGGGAAATGGACAAATGGGACAATGCATATTCTGTTGTTGTAGTTGCAATATAAGAGAATATATATCAACTCATCTTAATTCAACTATGTTAATTGGCAAAAAATATACTGTTTCTTTTTATCTTTCAAATGGTATTGGGAGTTTTGGAAATCTTGTTTATTGCAATAATTATGGAGTACATTTCTCTACTATGCCTTTATATCAAAGTTTCTGTGAACAAATATCCGTTGTCCCACAATTAGAAATTACTTCTATAATCAGTGCTAATGGAGTTTGGAAGCATTTTGCTTTTAAATATATACCTGATAGTTCGTACAATATCGTTACATTTGGGAATTTCAGAAATGATTCCTTAACATTATTTACTCCGAATTTAGGATATGGAGAACCATACTATTTTATAGATAAGATAGAAATTTTCCCAGAACTTAAAATTACAGGAGATTCAATTATATGTAAAGGTTCTATATCTACAATAAAAGTTATATCGGGAGAACATATTGTAAAATGGGTAGATAGCTTAAATCAGTCTACCATAATTGCTATAGATTCTTCTATAACAGTTACACCAAATGTAACTACAACTTATGTTGCTATTAGTACTTCAGATACTGCATATTTTACTGTGCATGTAAATGCACCAATTATAAATTTAGGGAATGACACCTCCTTATGTCAAGGACAATCGCTTTTATTAAATGCTTACAATCTAAATTCAACTTATTTATGGCAAGATAGCAGCATTAATGCAACTTATAATGTGTTTCAAGCGGGTTGTTATTATGTGAAAGTTACAGACAGTAATTATTGTATTAGTTATGATACAATAAATATAACTTACAATCCTTTACCTATTGTAAACTTAGGGAATGATACAACATTATGTTTAGGTCAAACTTTAATATTAAATGGAACAAATCCATATTCAACCTATATATGGCAGGATAATTCTGTAAATCCTATTTATAATGTTACTCAACAAGGTATTTATTGGGTTATTGTAATTGATAATAATAATTGTTCAGCAAATGATACCATTAATATAAGTTATCAGGATTGTTCAAATCCAATTAATATTCCAAATTCTTTTACTCCTAATGGAGATGGTTTGAATGATGAATTTAAGATAGTAACCTTAAAAGAGTTTAGTGAGTTTAATATGTATATCTATAATCGTTGGGGAGAATTGCTTTTTGAAAGCACAGATAAAAATAAAGGTTGGGATGGTACCTTTAAAGGTAAGTATGTACCTTATGGTGTGTATGTTTATCTGCTTACCGGCACTATAAAAGACACCAACGAACAGATAAAAAGAAATGGAACCGTAACTGTATTAAGATAGTTTAATACAGTCTATTCACCCTCTCATCTATATTAATATATAATAATTCACCATAAACTAGCATTCGTTTTAAATAAATACGTATTTTTGCATCCTTATAATTATACTTATATAAATATGATTGCAGACTTAAATTATCAGAACATCTTCAAGTCTTTCAGTAAGCAGAAGATATTAATCATTGGTGATGTAATGGTTGATTCGTATATTTGGGGTAAGGTTGACAGGATATCTCCCGAAGCTCCTGTGCCTGTTGTTGTAGTCAACAAAAGAGAGAACAGACCCGGTGGTGCTGCAAACGTTGCTTTAAACATTCTTGCTCTTGGTGCCGAGCCAATACTATGTTCGGTTATAGGCAATGATGCTAAAGGTGACGAACTGCTTGATATATTTGGCGAACTTGCTATTACTGATAAAGGTATTTACCGTAGCGAGAACCGCATCACTACCACCAAGTTCAGGATAATAGGCAATAATATGCAGATGCTTCGTGTAGATGATGAAACAACTGAGAGTTTGAACGAAGAGGAGAATGAAATCTTTATTAGTAAGATAGAGTCAATATTAAATCAGAATCGTATAGGTTGTATCGTATTTCAGGATTATGATAAGGGGGTGATTACACCTAAACTTATTGACAGGATAACAAGTATGGCTAACGAAATGAATATCCCTACCGCCGTTGATCCTAAGAAACGTAACTTCTGTAACTATAAAAATGTTAGTCTGTTTAAACCTAATCTGAAAGAACTCCGCGAAGGGATGGAAACAGAAATAGATCCTGCAAATATTGAAGACATAACAACTGCTATTGATAAATTACACGACACTCAAAACATACGTATGGTGCTTACTACCTTGTCGGATAAAGGTGTGTTGATAAGTTATAACTCTAAGAACGAACAAAGGAAGAATCATCATATACCAGCACACCTTCGTTATATAGCCGATGTTTCGGGTGCCGGTGATACTGTAATTGGAGCTGCTGCAATGTGTCTGGCTTTAGATATGAAACCTTACGACCTGGCATACATCTCTAACCTTGCAGGTGGATTAGTTTGTGAGCATGTAGGTGTTGTGCCTATTGATAAAAAGAGATTATTAAAAGAATTAAAGCTGGCTAAATACAAAATAAATAACGATATATAATTGGGAACTGAAGTTATAATAGAAAAAGGGAAGAAAGAGAATGTCCGTAATATGTTTAATAATATTGCAGGCAAGTATGATTTTCTTAATCATTTCCTTTCAATGAATATTGATCACCTCTGGAGAAGAAGAGTTGTTAAGATACTTTCGCAACATAAACATGATACTATACTTGATGTTGCCACCGGTACCGGTGATCTGGCAATAGCTGCCATTAAGCTTAATCCAACATTAATTACAGGCATTGACATTTCAGAAGAGATGCTTAAAGTGGGTGATGAAAAACTTATCCGTAAGAAATTAGATAAGATAATAAAACTTCAGAAAGCCGATTCGGAGAATTTGCCTTTTGATGATAATAGTTTTGATGCATGTATGGTTGCTTTTGGTGTTCGCAACTTTGAAGATCTTAAAAAAGGATTGTCAGAGATGTATAGAGTTATTAATAAAGATGGTGTAGTTGTGATATTAGAGTTCTCAAAGCCAAAAGCATTTCCTGTAAAGCAAATCTACGGTTTTTATTTTAGGAATATACTTCCTTTACTTGGCAAGTTGATATCTAAGGATGACTTTGCTTACACTTACTTACCCGACTCGGTATCTAAGTTCCCTGAAGGGAATGATTTTATTGAGACCCTCAAAACTATTGGTTTCAGAGAGCTTAAAAAGAAGCCTCTTAGCTTTGGTATTGCTACTATTTATCATGGTATAAAATAAAATCCGGATAAAGACGTTCTTTAATGTTATACTAATAAAGAATATTTGAAAGCTATTAAGAAAATAATCATCCCATTACTGTTTGCATATTACATTTTAAGTGGAATATGCATTGCTCAGGTTCATATCCCAAATAATCCTAATTATGATCTTAAGCCCTATCACTTTGGGTTTATGTTAGGAGTTAATCAAATGAATTTTGCTATTAAACCTACCGATAGATTAACAGATACATTATATGGTATTGAACCGCATCCTCAATTAGGTTTTAATATTGGTATTGTTTCGGATCTTCGTTTGACTGACTATATTAATCTTCGTTTCATTCCCTCTCTTGCTTTTGGGGAAAGAACTCTTGATTACTTTATTAAATATAGTGATGGTACTATTGTAACAACTCAGAAAAAGGTTGAATCAACTTATATACAGTTTCCTCTCGAACTTAAGCTTAAGTCTGAACGTATGGTTAATTTCCGTGCTTATGTGCTTACTGGTTTTATGTATTGCATCGACCTTGCTTCTCAGGCTAAGAAAGTTCAGGAAACTAAAGATTATGTTGTAAAACTATATAAATCAGATTTCCAATACGAGTTTGGTGTTGGCTTTGACTTTTACCTTGTTTATTTTAAAATGGCTACTGAGCTTAAGATGTGTTACGGACTTAAAGATTTACTTGTTCGTGATAAAAGTGAATATACTAACGACATTGACCGCTTAAATTCTAAAATGTTCCAGTTCTCTATTACCTTTGAATAAAAGCAAAGGTTCACCAATTTATTACATTTAAATATGATTAAAGAATTAGAAATAACTCTTCCACCCGAAGAGATCAATAAGACTACATGTATTGAGAAAGAAGTAGCACGCGAAATTAGAGTGCCACTTGAAAAGATAAATACCGTTGAGGTATTGAAACGTTCCATTGATGCTCGTAAACAAAACGTAAAGTTCAGACTTAAGGTTAGAGCTTATACGCACGAATCGCATATAAAAGAAGAATACGTTAAGAAGAATTATCAATATGTTAAAGATAAGGATGCAGTTATTATAGTTGGTGCCGGTCCTGCCGGGATATTTGCTGCTATGCGTTTGCTGGAGCTTGGTTTAAAGCCAATCATTATTGACAGAGGCAAGGATGTGCACGAACGTAAAACAGATATTGCTCTCATCAATCGTTCACATATTGTAAACCCCGACTCTAACTATTGTTATGGTGAAGGTGGAGCCGGTACCTATTCTGATGGTAAGCTTTATACCCGTTCTACTAAGCGCGGCGATGTTGGTTATGTATTATCAACGTTTGTTGAGCATGGTGCTACCAAAGATATTCTGATTGATGCCCATCCACATATTGGTACTGATAGATTGCCGATGATTATGTATATGATGCGTCAGACAATACTTGAGCATGGGGGTGAGTTTTATTTTGAATCAAGGATAACTGATTTCATTATTAAGAATAAAACGATAAAAGGAGTAATAGATCATAAAGGGACTAAGTTTGAAGGCATAGCTGTGATACTTGCTACAGGGCATTCGGCGAGAGATGTGTATGATATCTTCTTTAAGAATAAATTGCTTGTAGAAGCTAAGCCTTTTGCAATGGGAGTACGTGTTGAGCATCCTCAAAAACTGATTGATTCCATACAATATCACAGGCCTAGTCGTGGGGAGTTTCTTCCTGCTGCCACTTATCAGCTGGTTACTCAGGTTGAAGACCGAGGTGTGTTTTCTTTCTGTATGTGTCCGGGTGGAGTTATCGTTCCTTCTGCCACCGATGTGGAGCAGGTGGTTGTTAATGGAATGTCTAACTCAAAGCGTAACTCTGATTATGCTAACTCAGGGATAGTGGTATCGGTAGAGCTTCAGGATCTGGCTAAATATAGTGAACATGGTGCCAAAGCTGGTCTTATATTCCAACAGGAAATAGAAAAAGCTGCTTATAATGCTGGTGAAGCCGGGCGTTATGCTCCTGCTCAGCGTCTCACTGATTTTGTAAGCAACAAAGCTTCTGCTAATCTTAGTAAATGCTCTTATAATCCAGGTGTAATAGCTGCTGATCTGAATGAGATATTGCCTAAGGGTATCTCACAACGTTTACATAAAGCTTTCACTATTTTTGGTGAGAAGATGAAAGGTTATTATACTTCCGAAGCGAATGTATTGGGTGTTGAATCCAGGACATCTTCTCCGGTAAAGTTGCCCCGTGACCCTGAAAATATGCAACATCTGCAAGTTAAAAATCTTTATCCATGTGGTGAGGGTGCAGGTTATGCCGGAGGTATTGTTTCTTCAGCTTTAGATGGTATTAATTGTGCTGAGAAAATCGCGATGACAGTAAAAGGTGTTTAGCTGTTTAGACTATTAGGCTTTTAGGAAGATGAAAAGGTAATAGGCAATAATGACTGAGGGATGGAGAGACTAAGTGACTAAGAGAATAAAGGCAATAGGCATTAGGCAAAAGATTCTAATAATGCTGTCGTCATTGTGAAGAGGAACGACGAAGAAATCTAATATTAAACATAAAAAACCTTCATCAATTGCTTGGTGAAGGTTTTTTTTAGTTATAAACATACCTTTCATATTTAATAATCAAATTGCTCAATCTATTTGTATTTAAGTTTATATGAATAAGATTTAACTTAGGATATACAGCATTAGCCCCAAAAAGAACTCGGCGAGGCTAAGGCAGAACAAGGCGTGACATTGCCGGAACAGCGTGATATTTTTTTGAGCAAGGTGACGCTAGGCCAGAACAAGGCGACGTAGTGTCAGAACAAGGCGACGTATTGTCAGAACAAGACGACGCATGACCGGAACAAGGCGACGTAATACCAAAACGCCGTGATATTTTTCAGAACACGGTGAGGCTTGTCCAGAACGCGGCTCTCCCCGGGGAGGAAACGCTTGTACCCGGGTTTGAACAGATGAACGGGACCTATTTTAGGATGATTTTATGGCAGAGAATGATGAATTTCTATAAAAATGAAATGAATCTTTATAAGATAAAGAAACTATTTATAAAAATAAGGACAGAGTTTGCCAAAAAGACTGTGAACATTTGTGAAAACATGAAGCTATTTGATAAAAATCTTGATATTTAAAAGAAATAAAGAAGAGTCCATTAAGATAAGTAATTTTAGAATAAAAACGGCGTCATTGCGAGGAGGAACGACGAAGCAATCTATTGTATATGTGTTGAATGAGATTGCTTCACTGCGTTCGCAATGACAACCATTTGTTTACATCCCCCTAGCCCCCTTCAAAGGGGGAATTTACTTAACTTTAGGCACTTTAAACTCCAAACTTTAAGTACTTCTTCTTAATAATAAAGTCCTTTGCTAAGATAGTTTTTTACATAATCATTGATGCCTTCTTCCAAAGAATGAAATGGTTTGGTATAGCCCGAACTGATTAATTTATTCATGTTAGCTTCGGTAAAATACTGATACTTGTCGCGGATGTCTATAGGAGTATCAATAAACTCAATATTCACAGGTTTATCCATAGCGTGGAAAGTGGAAGTGGCCAGATCAACAAACGAACGAGCTTTGCCGGTACCCAGATTATATAAACCGGATTCGGGACGGGTAGTCATCAAATACATTATCACTTCAACCAAATCTTTTACATACACAAAGTCGCGCAATTGTTTGCCGTCTTCATAATCCGGACGATGCGAACGGAACAATTTAACAGAACCTTTCTCATTAACTTGTCGGTGGGTATGAAATATAACCGAAGCCATGCGTGCTTTATGATATTCGTTAGGTCCGTACACATTAAAGAACTTCAGCCCAGCCCAGAACACAGGTTTCTCAGCTTGTTGCAAAGCCCATTTATCAAAGTTATTCTTAGATTCACCATAAGGATTTAATGGCTTAAGCTTTTCAACTATCGTATGATCATCATCATACCCAAACTCACCCATACCGTAAGTAGCCGCCGAAGAAGCATAGATCAAAGGTATATTATAAGTCACACAATCTTTCCAGAGTTGCTTGGTGTAATTAAGATTCAGCTCATCAAATATTGCTACGTTAAACTCGGTGGTATCAGTACGTGCACCGATATGTATTATGAAATCAACATCATTATGATTTTTTTCCAGCCAATGGAATAAATCATTACGATGCACTTTTTCTATATATGTTTTATTGATGAGGTTCTTATTTTTATTCTCATCAGAGAAATCGTCGGAGATAACAATATCGTTATAACCTTCCTTATTAAGCTTGCTAATCATGCAACTGCCAATAAATCCGGCAGCACCCGTTACTATAATCATTATGTTATAATTTTTTTACAAAAATAGTTCTTTTTGTGGATTTGTATCAATTAATCCTTTTGCGAAAGCTAAATTAAAAAGAGTTTCAACAGCTTTCCTGCCTTTATCACCCAGCTCAACAGAATATTGATTAACGTAAAGATTAATATGTTTCATCATCACCTCCTCCTCCATTTCCTGAGCATTACATCTAATAAAACCCATAGGAGAATCAGGATTCGCGAAAGCATATTCAACACTTTTCTTGAGAATCCTGTTGACGCTGTTAATAATATCTTTATCTAAATTCCTTCTAATAACGATACCACCCAAAGGAATAGGCTGCTGCGTAAGTTCAAACCAACGTTTACCCAGATCAGCGATAAGCTTTAGACCTCTTTTATGATAGGTAAAACGATTTTCGTGTATGATAACACCAGCATCAAACTCTTCATTCAGAAGTTTAGTCTCAATATCCGAAAAGAGAACTTCTTTCTTATTCTTAACCTCAGGATAAGCTATTGATAACAATAGATTAGCAGTAGTAAACTTGCCAGGGATAGCCACAGAAATATCAGCAAGGTTTTGATTAGATAAATCCTTTTTACTAATAAACAAAGGACCCACATCATCGCCCAAAGCACTCCCCGAATTTAAAAGAATATAATCATTTATAAGATGAAGATAAGCATGATAACTTACTTTGCAAACATCAGGAATGCAATTAAAGGCTTTAGCATTCAACTCCTCAACATCTGCCATAAAGTAATCAAACTCCAATCCTTCGGTATCTATTTTATGATGCACCATAGCATCAAAAATAAAAGTATCGTTTGGGCAAGGAGAGAAACCAAGTGTTATTTTATTCATTTAATATGTTCAATAATGTATTATTAAGGTTCGTTAGAGCCAGTGGAATATTCCAGGAGGCTTTATTCCGCTTTTCAACATAGTTAGAAACAGAACGGATTTGAATATGTTTAAGATTTTCTATAAGACAAGCATACATAAAGGCTGCACCTTCCATACTTTCAGTTATAGGAAAATACAAACCCTTAATCTTATTAATATTTTCCTCATTGCCATGAATAGTATTGACAGTAATCCCTTTTACCCTTGTAAGTTCATTAATATAAGCACTGTTAATAGCAGATTCATTAATTAGTTCCATGTTATGAAAAGGGAAAGAATCATTCTCCAATAACTTTAAATCAATTAAAGAAAGGAAATATTCGCCATCTTCGGCACCTAACTCCGGGAAACAATCAGTAGTTATGTTCAAGACTTCCCCTAAAGGAATATTCTTATCAAAACAACCGGCAATACCCGCATTAATTGCCAGATCATAGTTATAAGCCTGCAAAACTTTCCCCAAACAATAAGCAGTTGACACCATTCCAACGCCCGTAATCAATACATCTATATTAAAATCCCTGAAAGTATAGGATGAAAGATTCGCATTCTTTTTCTCACTAAAAGTAAAGTTGCTAAGCAAAGACTCTATTTCAATGGAAGTTGCCGATACAATTAATATGTTCATTTCGTTTTTAATTTAGGTACAAAATTAATTAAATTAAATTGTTTTACGATTAATAAATTATAATGAGTACCTTTGTAGTCTAATTTAATTCAAAATGAAAACAATTAAAACAACAATTTTACTAATAACATTAGTATTATTTAGCGCAACTACTTATTCGCAGAATATTAAATCTACACTAAATACAAATAGTCTGGGGGATTTAACTTTAGTAATTGACGGAAATGGGTACCAGGATCAGGTTGATGTAATGTATGATTCAGCCGCAACAAAAGGATTTGATTCTGCTTTTGATATGTATAAGTTATTTGGACTCTATGCAGCCCCACAAATCTATTCTTTTATGGATTCAACAACTAAATTATCAATAAATGCTCTGCCTCCATTCACTCATCGTGATACAGTCCAATTAGGATTCAGAGTTGGTAAAGATACTGCATATAAAATCACGGCAAGTGGTATAAATACATTCCCTGCTCTAACGTATATTATGTTTCATGATAATAAACAAAATACAACTATATTATTAAATCAGCAACCTATATATAATTTTACAGGCGATACAGCTGATAGTCCTAAGAGATTTATAATTTATTTTGTAAATACTACATCTATTAATGAGATAATAGAAGGAACAATAAGAATCTATTCATTAAATAATAATATCTTTATTAATAGTGATAACTCAACTCAAATAAAAGAAATTGAAATTTACGATATTAATGGGAAATCATTGTTTATGAATCATTCTCTGAATTGTACTTCATATAATGTTGATATGAATTCTAAAGCAAAAAAAATGTATTTTGTAAGAATAAAAACTAGCAATTCTGTATTCACAAAGAAAATTATTTTAAGATAATTTTAATGTAGAACATGTCTAAAGCTTATAAATTTACAAGTTTATGTTTTGTTTTTTATAAATAATGTTTATCTTTGCAAAAATTTTACGAATGAAAAGAATATTTAGAATAATTGCAGTTGTTTGTTTATTAGCTGTAATGCCGATATTAAGTAATGCTCAACCACCTGATCCTAATAGTGGTGGCAGTGGTGGTGGCGGTAGTGCACCAGGCGGTGGCAATACACCAACAGGCGGTGGTGCTCCTATAGACGGAGGATTAAGCATTATGTTACTTTTAGGTGCAGCTTACGGAACAAAACGATTGAATAATAATAAAAACTAATTACAAGTATTCATTTACTGTAATTTATTATCAAACTATTAGGCTGTTTCCTTTTTTGAGGGAATAGCCTTTTTGTTACAATAAGAAAAGCATTACAAATATTAAAT
>CAIWDQ010000235.1 GCA_903911455.1 uncultured bacterium | reverse complement strand
TTTTAAATGACCTCTAAAACTTTTCATCCTAAGAATATGGTCAAATAAACACCTTCTTAAAATATTTTACCAGCTAATCCTAATCTTAGTTTATAAAACTTTGCAAAGATATAATTAATAAACTAAAAAAACGACTGTTTCAGAAAATAAATCAATAATAAATATTTAATCACATTTTGTCTCATAAGAAACATCTTATCCTTTTCTTAAAAAAATACCATCAACTACCAATCCAAATCCTATCTCAAAAAATAAAATACCTCAATCTGAAAAGACTTTAATACTATAGAAAAGATAAATACCTAGTTTGAAAAAATATTTACCTCTTCCGGTAAAAAAAATACCTATTTTGAGAAAAAAATTACCACTTCAGACATTGTCAATTCCTATATTTCTATAAAAAATACCTCTCTGGAATTATCAAATATCAATCCACATAAAAACTTCATCACTTCTGACAAAAAAATATACCTCTTTGCAAAAACTTCATCACTTCCTGTAAAAACTTCTAATCACAATTTAATATATTATTCACTTCCGACAAAAAATTACACCCCTAAACAAAAACATATTCACTTCTGGTAAAAACTGCTAATCAATTTGCACCATCAAATCAACCATTTTTTCAAAAAACACAGCAATATCAAAGGTTTTGCTAATTCAGGATTAATTTTAGGCACTCCAAACTTCAAACATCAAGCACTTGTCCCCATTCATAATTCATAATTCATAATTTATAATTCAGAATATTCCCGTGACGAATATTCTTAACAATATCCGGATGTTCTACATGAAATTCAAATTCCTTACGGAAATGTTTAATTGCACTCGCAACCGGCCAGGCAGCAGCATCACCCAAAGGACAAATCGTATTACCTTCTATATGTTTTGAAATATCAGCTAAAAGGTCAATATCTTTTGCTCTGCCTTCACCATTTTCAATTCTTGTTAAAATCCTTTCCTGCCAACCGGTACCTTCACGGCATGGAGAACATTGTCCGCAAGATTCATGGTGATAAAAACGCGAAAAACTCATCGTATTACGCACCATACACTGGTCTTCGTCATATACAATAAACCCTCCCGAGCCTAACATAGTTCCGGTTTCAAATCCGCCTTCAGCTAAGGACTCATAAGTCATCAATCTTGGACAATCATTAGTAGTTTTAAGTATTAAATGAGCAGGTAACACCAGCACAGAAGAACCACCGGGCACTACAGCCTTAAGTTTCTTACCATTTTTAATACCACCACAATATTCATCAGAATAAATAAAATCTTCAACACTTATGCCTAACTCAATTTCGTAAACACCGGGCTTATTAATGTTGCCACAGGCAGATATAAGCTTAGTTCCTGTGCTTTTACCATTACCAATAGTTGCATAAAGAAAGCCTCCTATATTTAAAATTGGTGCAACAGAAGCTAAAGTTTCAACATTATTTACCACAGTCGGGCAACCATACAATCCAACAAAAGCAGGGAAAGGTGGCTTAAGACGTGGATTCCCTCTTTTACCTTCCAAAGACTCTATCAAAGCAGTTTCTTCGCCACAAATATAAGCTCCGGCACCGGGGTGCACATATATATCTAACGAAAAGTTAGTTCCTAATATATTCTTACCCAAATAACCGTTTGCATAAGCTTCGGATAAAGCTTTATTAAGTATTCCAACCAAATATTTAAACTCTCCACGTATATAAATATAAGCGGTATTAGATTCTAGTGCAAAAGCGGAACAAATCATACCTTCAATAAGCAAATGAGGAATATGTTCCATCAAATAACGGTCTTTGAAAGTACCCGGCTCGCTTTCGTCGGCATTACAAATAAGATATCTTGGCTGATTTGATTTCTTATCTAAGAAACTCCACTTCATTCCGGTAGGAAAACCTGCTCCCCCACGACCTCTAAGTCCAGATTTGCGTACTTCTTCAAGCACTTCGTTAGGTGTCATTGCTTTTAATGCTTTATCAACAGCCGAATAACCGCCTGAATGCTTGTAAACATCAAATCTTTGAATGCCTTCTATACCTATTTTCTCAAGCAGAATTTTTCTACCCATTTGTCGTCGTTATTTTGAGGTTCGTAAGCTTGTTCTCTAAGTGTATCTATAATCCTATCAATACTTTCTTTCGTTAATTGTTCGTGAAACTTAGTATTAACCTGCATAACCGGAGCATATCCGCAAGCTCCAAGACATTCAACAGCTTTTAAAGTAAATAAACCGTCTGTTGTTGTTTCACCAACATTAATATTTAGTTTTTCTTTAAGATAATCTATCATATCATCGGCTCCACAAGCTAAACATGGGCCTGTCTGACAAACTTCAATTACAAATTTACCCACTTTATCCATGTAATATTGCGAATAAAAGGTCGCCACTTCATACACTTCTATCGGTTGTATGTCTAAAATCTCTGCCACATAATCCATAATGTCAGCATTCAGGCTTCCGCCAAATTCTTCCTGTGCTATATGAAGCAAAGGTAGCAATGCAGACTTCTGTTTACCTCTTGGATAGCGGGCAATTATCTCATTAACCCTCTCTAAAGTTGTTTCAGAGAACGAATAATTCTTCCCTTCTTTGTGATATATCTTATGTTGAATATAATTCCCAATCATTTTCTCTTTTTTTTTATTGCAATTAGCTACGCATCAAGCTCTCCGGCTATCACATTCATGCTACTCATTGTTAAAATAGCATCTGAAAGCAAACCTCCTTTAATCATATCAGCGTAAGCTTGATAATATATAAAACAAGGCCTCCTGAAATGCAAGCGAAATGGTGTGCGACCGCCATCACTTATTAAATAAAACCCTAATTCACCATTTGCACCTTCAACAGCGTAATATACTTCCCCTTTAGGCATATCTATTTCACCCATTACGATCTTAAAATGGTAGATTAAAGCCTCCATATTATTATATACTTTCTCTTTAGGTGGCAAATAAAAGTCTGGGAGGTCTGCATGGTAGTTTCCTACTGGCAAATTATCCAATGCATACTGAATAAGCTTTATACTTTGACGCATTTCCTCATTTCTAACACAAAAACGATCATAAACATCTCCATTTGTGCCTATCGGAACTTCAAAATCAAAGTCTTGATATGAACAATATGGATCTGTAACTCTAACATCGTAATCTACACCTGCCGCTCTTAGATTTGGGCCTGTGAAACCACTATTCAAAGCTTTTTCAGCAGTTATTCCACCAACATTAATGGTTCTATCCATAAAAATTCTATTCCTCAAAAGTAAGTTTTCAAACTCTTTAAGCTTTTTAGGAAATCTTATTAAGAACTCTTTTAATTTTTTTATCGCTGTAGCTGAAAAATCTCTTTCAAAACCTCCTATTCTACCCATATTAGTAGTTAATCTAGCTCCCGAAATCTCTTCATAAATCTCATAAACAGCTTCTCTTTCCTGAAAAATATATGTGAAACCTGTTAACGCGCCACTATCAACACCAATAACGCTATTGCAAATTAAATGATCGGTTATGCGGGCGAGTTCCATAACTATTATACGCATATAATCAACCTTCTTAGGAGTTTTCACACCCAATAGTTTCTCAACAGTCATAAACCAACCCAGATTGTTAATCGGTGCAGAACAATAATTAAGCCTATCAGTCAAAGGTGTTATCTGGTAATAAGGTCTACGTTCTGCAATCTTCTCAAAAGCTCTATGTATGTAGCCTATTGTTGGTTGGGCTTCAATAATCTTCTCCCCATCCATAGTCAATACGTTTTGAAAGATACCATGAGTGGCAGGGTGAGTTGGGCCCAGGTTTAAGGTGGTGTAGTTTTTGTCGTCACCCCAAGGGTTTATGATTTTATTTTCTTCCATTGTTTTCTTTCAAAATTACCTACCGAAATAGCGGTTATCTTTATCTTCTCTAGTTGGATCTTCCATCGCATAGTCTTTACGCATAGGAAAATAGTCGAGATATTCAACATTTAAAATACGCTTTAAATTAGGATGTCCTTCAAATTCTATCCCATAAAAATCGTATGTTTCGCGTTCCATCCAATTTGCCGCAGCATAAATCCACGTAATTGTAGGTACGATTGGATATTCCTTTGTTACAAAGGTTTTAATTCTGATCCTCATATTGTTTTTCATATTATGAAGAAGATAAACAACGCCTAATTCGTTCTCTTGGTCTGGATAATGGATGCCACAAATATCTGTTAAGAAGCCAAAACCTGGTTCAGGTTCTTTTTTCAGGTATGAGATAAGGTCATTAATTACTACGGGCTTAACAGTAATTGTTAAGATGCCCGAAAGTTCCTCATAGCCCAGCACAAAACCATCAAAGTACTGCCTTATTTTTTGTAAAACATAGTTATTATCCATTTATTAGATAGTTTTTGGTTCTTCTTTTTTCCAAACCTGATTTATTCCATAACCAGCAAGTAAGTCTTTGTATTCCTGCGAGTCTCTTCTTCTTAAAGATTCTGTTTCTACCAATTCTTGTATCTTAATAACGCCGTCTAAAATCTGTTCGGGGCGTGGTGGACAGCCTGGAACGTACACATCTACAGGTATTACTCTGTCGATTCCTTGCAAAACGCTATGTGTATCGAAAATTCCTCCTGATGATGCACATGCGCCAACTGCAATTACCCATCTTGGTTCGGCCATTTGTTCATAGATTTGCTGCAAAATTGGTCCCATCTTCTTCGCTATCGTTCCCATAACCATCAATAGATCTGCTTGGCGCGGCGAAAAGCTTAATCTCTCCGACCCGAACCTTCCTAAGTCGTAATTCGAAGCCATTGTCGACATAAATTCAATTCCGCAGCAAGAAGTAGCAAATGGTAAAGGCCAAATCGAGTTCTTACGGGCCAATCCCACAACCTTGTCGAGAGATGTTGCCATAAAACCAGGTCCTGAATAACCTTCTGGGGCAGCTACTTTTGTATATTTATTTTGATCAGTCATATTAATTTCTTATTCCCATTTTAAGGCGCCTTTTTTAATCAAATAAACGAAGCCTACTAATATAAATGCAACAAATAATACCATACTAAAGAGTCCATCCCATCCTAATTCTCTAAAATTTAAAGCATAAGGATAAAAGAATATTATCTCGACATCAAACAACACAAACAAAATGGCAACCAAAAAGTATTTAACAGAAAAAGGCATACGCGCGTTGCCCTTCACCTCAATCCCGCACTCAAAGCTCTCCGACTTTTTGCGCGTATCTATTTTCCTTCTTTTAGCAGTCAGAAAATGAGTGGCAAGCATCGTTATTACAACGAATCCGAACACTACAACTGACTGTAAAAATATAGGTATATAATCTGCCGGCACCGAATTATTCATCTCTTCTAAATTATTTGTTACTGCATAAACAACTTTTAGGTGTAAATGTTGACTTTAAATGATGTTTTTTATCATTTAAAAGCATTGTTGTCCGATAAAAACCATAAATAAGGCGTAATAGACAAAATAGTTGGTCGTACTTATTCAAAACTGTTATTATTGATAGCTTTGCACTATTTTGAAAATTATGAATAAAAAGTTGTAATTATTGTGGTTCAAAAATAACTCAAAAATATGGACTTCAAAATGGGAAGCAAAGGTTCAA
>CAIWDQ010000234.1 GCA_903911455.1 uncultured bacterium | reverse complement strand
TTTTAGCTTTTTTTGCTTTAGGAGCTTTTGCTTTTTTTACGTCTTTAGCTTCTTTTTTTTCTTCTTTTTTTACTTCTTTCTTAGCTTCTTTAGCTTCTTTTTTTTCTTCTTTCTTTACTTCTTTTTTAGCTTCTTTTTTAACTTCTTTTTTTTCTTGTGGAGTTTGTGCAAAAGTTAAACCAGCTACTAAAATCATTGCAGTTGCAAATACAAATACTTTTTTCATCGTTTTCTAAATTTAATTTATATTAATTAATAAAATTTCGAGTGCAAAATTACATCCTATTATCATACCAATCACATTTTGACCGTTAAATAATGTTAAAATCCAATTAAAACTTTAAATTAACTCCAATCATATAGTTTACACCTGCTTGTGGGTAGTATCCATTATATTCTTTACTAATAGTATTTGAATTTATTAGATAATAAGGAGCAACCCATGCATTAGATTCATATTTTAGATTGAATATATTATTAAAAGCCACAAATAACGATATGTTTTTAATAAATTTTGTAGTAATATTATAATTAATTCTAAGGTTGTTTATCAAATATGGTTTTAATTTACTGTCATCACTTGAAGTATTATCAATATATTGTTTACCTATATACTTTGTGTTTAAACCTAATGATAAACCTTTTATTAATTCATAACTGAACTGACTA
This sequence comes from uncultured bacterium, assembly GCA_903911455.1. Taxonomy (GTDB): domain Bacteria; phylum Bacteroidota; class Bacteroidia; order Bacteroidales; family JACABE01; genus JBAXLO01. The sequence goes on along the minus strand of CAIWDQ010000234.1, from coordinate 4,056 downwards.
CTTATAATTACTGAAGGCGAAAAAGAGAGATCAGTAGTACCAATGTATATATTTTTTAATCCGACGTAATTATAAATTGAATCATATGCATTAAGTGATTCTGTGAAATTCTTGATTTTGTTTTGACTTAAAGAGATATTTCCATTCCATTTCAGTTTTGAAAATAGAATAGCACCAGCACTAATTTCAATTCCTAACCTATAACTTTCAGGAACATTAGCCATTATTGAATTTCCTACATCATCAAGTTGTCCGGTTTGAACTAATTGATCTTTATAACTCATATAAAAAATATTACTATTTAAATAGAAATTTCTTAAATGCAGACTATATCCTATTTCAGTATTCTTGAGATTTTCACTTACAGGAGTAGGTTTTAATGGGTCAATGGTAATATAATTACTTCTATTAGGTTCGCGGTTAGCAATAGCAAAAGATAAATAGAAGTTTGAATTCTGATTTATTTGATAGTAAGCTCCAAACTTAGGATTAATAAAATTAAACTTATGCTCTTCATTAAATATTCTTAAGTCGTCATTAACACCATTAATAGTATAATTAATTGTTCGGTATTGTAAATCTCCATAAACACTAAGTTTATTAGTAAGCTGGTAATTTACTTTTCCATAAATATTAAAGTCTTTCTTTAGGCCTTTGTTCCTGTACCATTCAAAATTATTGGGAACATTGCCTGCATATTGCATCCAGATTATATTCCCAAAACTATATCCATCATATATATTGTAACCTCCTCCTAAATTTGCAGATAATTTATTATTACTATTATAATTTAATGAATAAGTAAATCCATAGAAGTCATTATCCAAATACTTCCTTCTTATCATATCAGAATTTAAAATTGTATCCTGTCCTGTTGTCACAAAAGGAATACCATAATTGCTATAACTATCTTGATTCTTGAACTCTTCGTAATAACCATAGCCTTTGGTATAATGTAAAGCAGCATTAATATTCCAGTTATAATTTATGTTATGAGATAACAGAAGTTGATAATGATCTTGTTTATAATTATCGGTTTCATTATCATAATAACGTGTATTCCCATATACGTCTACATATTGCCCCATTGGATTATAGGTTCTGTTAGTTGCTAACGAATCTTTAGGAACTCCACTCCAGGCTTGATATGTTTTTTCTACACCCGAAAAAGTAATGAACTTAATAATCGTATTCTTACCATAATATCCTCCCGAAAGGTAATAAGAATGAAGATCAGATGTTGCCCTGTCAATATAACCGTCTGATGATATTCTGGAAAGACGACCATCTATCACCCATTTATTATCTATTAAACCTGAACCGAAACTAACAGTATTCTTCAAAGTATTGAATGATCCGCATGAATTACTTGTTTCAGCATAAGGTTTAGCATTTAAAGTTGTAGTCTGGAAGTTGATACTGGCACCAAAAGCACCTGCACCATTTACAGAAGTACCTACTCCACGTTGTATTTGCAGATTATCTATTGAAGAAGCGATATCAGGAAGATCAACAAAATAAACTCCATGTGATTCGGCATCATTTAATGGGATTCCATTCACCATAACATTAGTTCGGGTAAGATCGCTGCCTCTGATATGGATATTTGTATAGCCAACTCCTGTGCCTGCATCCGAAGTTACCACAGCCGAAGGAGTATTATCTACTAAATAAGGAATATCAACTCCCGTATTCATATTTTCTATTTCTTTTTTAGAAATATTCTGAAACGTCGAAGGCGATTTATCTCCTGCTCTTGTTGATCTTATTATAACTTCATCTTGCAACACACTACTTCTAATAAGTTTTGCTTCCAGATTAATATTTTTGTCAACAATTACATTAACTGTATCCGTTGTATAACCAATGTAGGTTATCTTTAACGAATAATTCCCTTTCTTAAGGTTATAGATTGTGAATACACCTTCGTTATTGGATTGAACCGTTTTAAAGGTATTGAGTAGAACAACAGTTGCTGCAGGTAATTTATCACCTGTTACAGCATCTTTAATTTTACCACTAATGGTAAATTGACAAAAAGCCACGAATGGCATCATTACAGCTAGACTTACAGCCAGTAATTTTCTTTTCATTTTGATTTTTATTTAGTAAAACTTTTGAATGGCAATAAGGGAACCATTCGTTAACAAAGTTTACCCTAACTCCCTACGCCGGCATTACCCGAATCAGGTTCAATGGGTATGATCTCAGCCTGTTTTAATAGGCACCCCCCTCATTAATCTGTCGGCAAAATTACAATTTATTTAGATAATAGCATTATTTTATTTCATTTTCTTATTTATTATAAGAAATAAATATATCTTTGGAGAGCGAATTCATGCATAACTTTTTAATACAATTTATATGAAAAGGAGCTTAAAATCATTGGTTTTTATTCTTACAATACTTTTATCTTTTCAACTTTCTGCACAAAAGAAAGAAGAACCTAAGTATATCCCACCGACCGAAAAGGATGTTCAACAGAAACTGGAATGGTGGCAGGATTGTAAGTTTGGTATCATGTTTCATTGGGGAACATATAGTCAGTGGGGGGTTGTTGAATCATGGTCAATATGCCCTGAAGATGAGGGGTGGTGCCAGCGCAGTCTTCCTGATTATAATGAGTATCTGAGAAGATACGAAGGCTTGAAGTATTCTTTCAATCCTGTGCATTTTAATCCTGATATCTGGGCTAAAGCTGCCAAGGATGCAGGCTTTAAATATGTAGTCTTTAGTACTAAACATCATGATGGGTTTTGTATGTTTGATACTAAGACTACAACTTATAAGATCACCGATAAGGAATGTCCATTTAATAAAAATGAGAGAGCGAATATTGCAAAAGAAGTATTTACCGCGTTTCGCAATAATGGGTTGGGGATAGGTGCTTACTTTAGCAAGCCCGACTGGCATAGTAAAGATTATTGGTGCGACTATTTTCCTGTTGTTGACAGGAATCCGAATTATGATCTGGAGAAATATCCCGAAAGGTGGAAACGTTTCCAGCAATTTACATATAATCAAATTGAGGAGTTAACAACAAATTATGGTAAAGTTGACATACTTTGGTTAGATGGCGGTTGGGTGAGGAGTAAAGCCGAGCAGACCGAGGAATCTTTATCGTGGTTGAAGCGCCCTGCATTGAATCAGGATATTAACATGCCTGCAATAGCAACGATGGCTCGCAAAAATCAGCCGGGATTAATTATTGTTGACCGCTCGGTGCATGGAAAGTATGAGAATTATCAGACTCCTGAACAACAGGTTCCTGAAAAGCCTCTTCCTTATCTGTGGGAAACCTGCATGACGATGGCTACAAGCTGGTCGTGGGCATATAACGATAAATATAAATCTACTAATAAAATCGTGCATCTGCTGGTTGATATCGTATCTAAAGGTGGTAACTTCCTGTTAAATATTGGTGTTGATCCTTCGGGGCAATTGGATGATACTGCATATATAAGAATGAAAGAGATTGGTGAGTGGATGAAGGTGAATGGTGATGCTATATATGGTAGCAGGGTTGTAGAGCCTTATAAAGAGGGCAAAGTATGCTTTACTAAAGGAAAAAAGGATGAGGTATATGCTATTTATCTGGCTGATGAAAACGAAAAGATGCCTACCGAAATAAAACTGGATAATTTCCAGCCTAAGGCTAATGCTGTTGCTACTGTATTAGGTGGTGACAAAGCCACTTGGAAAGCTAATGGTAAGGGTTGTATTATTACTTTGCCGGCGAGTACCCGTAATCATCCGCCATGCAAGCATGCGTGGGTTGTAAAATTCTCCTAAAGGAGAATTTTTTAATTATGAATTATGCCTGCCTGTCCGGTAGGCAGGAATTATGAATTATGAATGAAAGGCATTTAATAAGGGAAATTACAACTTTTCTGCTTGGTGACATGGTTTATTGGTTATTGAGGGGGGAAGAGGTGTTTCATTTAAATGCTTGATATAGTATCGAAACCTTTGCAAGGATAAAAAAGATATAAACAATTGGATGTTAGTAAAATAATTGTTATTTTTTATTGTCAATTCGCTAATAATTACTATCTT
>CAIWDQ010000233.1 GCA_903911455.1 uncultured bacterium | reverse complement strand
CTTAGCGGTTTCAATCCGCTTAGCAGGTAATTTTTAATAAATATGATCTTCCTTTTTTAGTTTGCTATTTATAAATTCAATTAGTTCTGCAATTTCAGGGGAAGCTTTTTTAATATCAGTTAAATTATAAAATTTGCATTGTAAAGCAACATTATTTTTATATAGTTCTATTGATAATTTTGGTCCATCCATTACTCTCCCTTCTTCTGATTCAGGAAAATGTAGACAATCAAAAAACCTCTTTGTTATATTATAAATACTGTCCTTTTGTGATTCGGTAATTCTAAAAGAAGTTATTTTTTTAACTTTATGTGTTGTTATATTCTTAATAGTATCATCTACACTTATTAATTGTTTTACCGATACACTATCACGTGTATTATTTATTTCAACATAAAATGCATCGTCCCATGGGGCTCCCCATATATCAATATTAACTGACCATATTGTATTCTTTTTTGGTTTATTTATTTCTTTGTCTTTTGAATTTTTACAAGAAACAAATAATGCTATAATAAAGAATAGAATTATTATATTTTTCATTGTTATGTTTTTTTAATTTAACTAAACAAAAGTACATTTATTTTATCATACAAAGATAAAAAAAGAAAAGAAAATAACCGCTAAGCCGGAAATCGGCTAAGTGGTAAGCATTTCTTTTAAATCACTAAATCACCATATCACAAAATCACCATATCACCAAATCACCAAATGTCTTCCCTAATAGCCTAAAAGTCTAAACTCCTAAATGCCTAACCAGCTTCACCACCTCCATCGCTTCTTTAACGTCATGCACACGGAGGATGGATGCACCTTTCATTAAGGCGATAGTATTTAAAACAGTAGTCCCGTTAAGAGCATCTTCGGGTTTGCAATTAAGAACTTTATTTATCATTGATTTCCTGGAAACTCCCGCAAGTATAGGCAGTTCAAACATCTTAAATAAACTTAATCCGGACAAAAGCTTGTAGTTGTGCTCCACCGTTTTGCCAAAACCAAACCCGGGATCTATAATAATATCATTCACACCTAAACTTCTAAGAGTATTTATCTTTTCAGAGAAATAAAAAATAACTTCTTTCAAAACATTATCATAAACAGGAGATTTCTGCATGGTTTCGGGCGTACCCTGTGTGTGCATCAACACATAAGGAACTTTAAGCTTGCCAATAGCAGCAAACATATCAGCATCAAAAGCACCTCCCGAAATATCATTAATAATATCAGCACCATTATCTACAACAATTTCGGCAACCTTTGAATGATAGGTGTCAATGGAAATAATAGCCTCGGGAAACTCTTTCCTGATATTCTTTAAAGCTGGCAATAAGTTCTCAAGCTCCTCATCAGCATTTATGATTTTAGCGCCCGGACGTGTAGAGGCAGCCCCAATATCAATAATAGCAGCGCCTTCCTGCAACATCAAAGCAGTATGTTGCAGATAAGCTTTGGCTGAATTATTCTTGCCACCATCATAAAATGAATCGGGTGTAATGTTTAAAACGCCCATAATTACAGGGGTTTCAAAATTAATTAATTTACCTGCACAATTAAGGCTTTTCTTTTCAGAAAAAATAGTACTTTTATCACTTGAAATTTGAGTATTCAATTTGATTCTTTTTTAATATTAATGCGGTGGCTAAATTACTAAAAATATGGATAAAACATCAAAAGAATTTGAAGTGATCATAAAAAAATGTCGCGACGTTTTTGAAGCAAAGATGAAAGATTATGGAAGTGCATGGCGAATTTTGCGCACTCCTTCCTTAACCGATCAGATATATATCAAAGCAAGTCGCATCCGAAATATTGACGACAAAGGCGTAAATAAAGTTGACGAAGGCATTACTCCCGAATTCGTTGGCATCGTCAACTATTCGGTAATGGCGTTGATACAACTGGAATTAGGTAATAAAGATAAACTAAACCTTACTCCCGAAGAAGCTTTAAATTACTTTGATAAACATATCTATGCTTCAAAATCCTTAATGGAAGATAAAAATCATGATTATGGTGAAGTGTGGAGAAACATGCGTCTGGGTTCGCTGACAGATATTATCCTTATGAAACTCCTGCGTATTAAGCAAATTGAAGACCATGACGGCAAAACATTCGTATCAGAAGGTTTAGATGCTAACTATATGGATATAATAAATTACTCTATCTTTGCGTTGATAAAGTCAGAATTAAATTCGTAAATATTTATTTAAAATTAACACATAAAACATTTAATCATTATGAAAATAATTACAACTATCAGCAGGATTCTCGTTGGTTTGGTATTTATGTTCTCGGGCTTCGTAAAAGGTGTTGACCCACTTGGAACAGCCTACAGAATGACAGATTATCTTGAAGTAATGAAGATACATAGTCTGATACCTTACGCTTTGACGTTCTCAATTCTATTATGTTCATTTGAATTTATCTTAGGCTTCTTGCTCGTAACTAATGTTAAGATAAAAATAGTATCGTGGCTCACCTTATTAATGATGGTTTTCTTCACTATTGTCACCTACTTTGATGCAACAAAGAATCTTGTAAAAGATTGTGGTTGCTTCGGTGATGCAGTAAAATTAAGCAACTGGGCTACCTTCTACAAGAATATCGTACTGATGGTATTTACTTTAATAATTATCTTTGGCAGGAATAAAATTAAACCATGGTTCAAAGATAAAACCGAATACATTATTATTGTATGCGCCTCATTATTGTTTATTTGGTTCTCGGTATATAACTATCGTAATCTTCCAATGTTAAATTTCCGTCCTTGGAAAAATGGTAATAAAATGTTGCCTGATAATCCTAAACCGATTAAATATTATATCTCTTATAAGAATAAAAAGTCAGGAGAAAAGAAGGAATGGGAATCTTCAAAGATACCTTATCAGGATACCACTTTTGCTATTAACTGGGTGTATGACACCACTCGCATTGACAATCCTAACATTTCATTGTTAAGTGGATTCGCAATACTTGATACTAATAGTTCGGATATGACTGAGCATTTTGTTAAGAATCCCGACTTTCAGTTTATGTTAGCAGTTTATGATGTTAATAAAGCTGATAAAAAAGTATTTGAAAAGATAAATCAATTTTATGCTAAAGCTAAAGCTAAAAACATATCATTCATAATACTTACAAGTAGTCAGAAACAAGATATCGCTAAGTTCAAACAAGTAATTAATGACCCGGGTTATGAATATTATTTCTCAGATGATACTTCATTAAAGACAATGATCCGCTCTAATCCAGGACTTGTTTTATTAAAGAAAGCAGTTGTGTTAGGGCAATGGCACTGGCGCAATATCCCTGACTTTGACAAGTTAGACCTTCAGCAATTAGAAAAGAAATACATTAAATAAATATTAGTTGAGATGCATTTCGGTGCGTCTCAACATATAAATTACACAGGAATTGGGCTACTAAAATAATATAATGATACAATTTATAATTAAACGGTTGTTTTACGGTTTTCTGGTATTACTTGGCGTGATAACGATCGTTTTCTTATTATTTAATGTATTGCCCGGCGATCCTGCACGAATGATGCTCGGACAAAGAGCCGACATAACTTCGGTAGAGGCTATCAATAGAGACCTGGGACGTGATAAGCCAATGATAACACAGTACTTTAATTATCTTAACGATTTATCTATTTTATCATTTCATAACAACACAGATAAAAAGAACTATTGGTATCTTGACAGCAGTAAGTATTCTCCTTGTGTTAAAGTACTTAATCTAGGAGCTACATCAGTAGTTTTAAAGAAACCATATCTTAGAAGAAGCTATCAGAATAAGCGCAAAGTATCAGAAATACTAATGGAAGCATTCCCAAATACAGCTTTACTAGCAGGAGTTGCAATGTTATTCGCATTGATAGTAGGTTTAATAATAGGTATATTTGCAGCATTAAAGAAAGATACTTTCTTTGACAGGATATCATTAGTTTTATCATCTTTTGGAATGGCTCTACCTTCATTCTTTGCTGCAATACTTGTTGCCTGGATATTTGCATTTTTATTAGCTAAATATACACATTTAAATATGTTTGGCAGCATGTATACAGTTGATGATTTAGGAAATGGGGAACATCTGGATTTAAAGAACCTCATACTTCCTGCATTTACTTTGGGTATTCGTCCTCTGGCAGTAATAGTTGAACTTACCAGAAGCTCCTTACTTGAAGTGCTTTCGCAGGATTATATCCGTACAGCTAAAGCTAAAGGTTTAAATACTTATAGAATTATAATGGGGCATGCACTTAAAAATGCAATGAATCCTGTTATTACCGCAGTATCGGGATGGCTTGCTTCACTAATGGCAGGAGCAGTATTTGTAGAATATATTTTTGACTGGAAAGGTGTAGGTGTTGTAATAGTAGATGCTTTAGAAAAGTATGATTTCCCTGTTGTTATGGGAGCTTTATTATTTATTTCAATTATATTAGTAATTATGAATATCTTTGTAGATATTTTATATGGATGGATTGACCCTAGGATCAGGGTGTCGTAAATTGTATTTTAAGAATTATAAATAAATTAGTTATGAGAAGAAATATTGTAGCAGGAAACTGGAAAATGAATAAGACATTTCAAGAAGCAGATGATCTTATCAACGAAATAAGCGAAGGTTTAGATGACATAAGTATTAAGAATGTAGAAATAATTCTATGTCCTCCCTTCCCTTTTTTAGAAATGACAACTGATTATGCTCAGGAGAGTAACTTTTCAGTTGGAGCTCAAAATGTAAGTAGTTATGAAGCCGGAGCATATACCGGAGAAATCTCTGCACAAATGTTACAGTCAATCGATGTGGAATATTGCATCATCGGACATTCAGAAAGGAGAAAGTATTTTAAGGAAACAGATGAAATCTTAACTTTAAAAGCTGAGATGTTATTGAAATGTGGCATTATCCCAATCTTTTGTTGCGGCGAAGAACTTCCTGAACGTGAAGCAGGAAATCATTTTAATGTTGTTAAAACACAATTAGAAACTGCTTTATTTAAACTAGACCCTCTTGATTTTGGTAAGATAGTAATTGCTTATGAACCTGTATGGGCAATCGGAACCGGAGTTACTGCATCTTCTGATCAGGCTCAGGAAATGCATGCTTACATCCGCTCACTTATCATTGAGAAATATGGGAAAGAGACAGCTAAGAATACTTCTATTTTATATGGAGGTAGCTGCAATGCAAAGAATGCCAAAGAACTATTCGCCAATCCAGATGTTGACGGTGGTTTAATTGGCGGTGCTTCTCTAATTGCTGAAGACTTTTTAAAGATCATTCAATCCTTTTAATTAATGAAGTATTTAGAACTTGATTTCAAAGTTGAGCCTTTAGACCCGGGCTCTGACATCCTTATGGCTGAACTTGGCGATATAGGTTGCGAAAGTTTTGTAGAAAACGAAGATGGTTTGACTGCTTATATCCAGTCAGATCTTTTTAAATTGGAAAATCTAACTTCTCTCCAGATCCTTCACAATCCTGATTATAAAATTGCATATTCAATTACTAAAGTTAAAGAAGAAAACTGGAATGCTGTTTGGGAAAGTAATTACGAACCTGTTGTTATTGCAGGAAAATGTGGTATTCGTGCCCCATTTCATCCTGAGAATAAAGAAGTAATTTTTGATCTTGTCATAGAACCAAAGATGTCGTTCGGTACTGCACATCACGAAACTACATCTATGATGATTGAGCTTCTTCTTGATGAAGACCTTAAGAATAAAAAAGTTCTTGACATGGGTTGTGGAACAGGAGTACTTGCTATTCTGGCTGCAAAACTAGGTGGTATAGATATCGTTGCTATTGATAATGATGAGTGGGCTTACGAAAATTCTCTTGAAAACATAGTTAAGAATAATGAAGAAAATATTAAAGTTTTTCATGGTGATGCAAGTCTTTTAACTGATATGCATTTTGATGTGATCATTGCAAATATCAACAGGAATATTCTTTTAAATGATATCAAACATTATGTGTCATGTCTTAATTCAAAAGGAATACTTTTGATGAGTGGTTTTTACGAAGATGATATCCCTTCAATAAAGGAAGAATGCTCAAAATATAAGCTGGAACTTGAACGTTATATCTCAAAGAACAACTGGGTTGGGGTTCGTTTCATAAATAATAATTAGTTTACTATGCCATTTAAACGTCTCTTACTTTTTTTAATTACAATATTAGCATTTACTTTTAATAGTAATGCTCAATCCATGAAGAATTTCTCTAAAGATAAGACTTTCTTTATTGATGAACTTCGGGGGATGTTTAATAATGACAAGACGCTTGATAAAGACAAAAAGAACGATGCGGATGTGCTGATTACCGAGTTTCAAAAACTCTGGACTAATAATCTGGAAGCTACTCAAAGGGATGATATTTTTAAGATGTCAAACCTTATGCTTAAGTACAAGATGCGTCCTTATCCTCACTTCTACTCTTTTCTATCGTCAATAATTAATTTTAAGAAGAGTAAGCAGGAGGATAAAAGTTTCAATTCCTGGATTAAAGGTATTCAAAGCTTAATGACTGTTAAGAATACTCGTTTCTTTGAGTCCTTTCTTGAAACTACTAATAATCTTCTTAACAATAATATTCTTTATAAATCTCAGGCTACTGAATGGCATGCTACTAAAGGTGATTTCTACTTTGAGTATGATACGGTACTTAAAGTTGTCTTTCCTTCACTAAGTTTGGTTTGTAATGCAAATAAAGATAGTTCAGTAGTTGCTAATACCAAGGGGATTCTCAATCCTGTCACCAATATATGGACTGGCCAGGGCGGAAAGGTTACCTGGGAAAGAGCAGGTTTCAATGAAGATAATGTATATGTTGAGTTGAATAATTATGAGATCAATCTGAAGTATGCTAAGTTCAATGCTGATTCGGTTTCATTCTATAATAAAACCTATTTTGCCGCTCCTTTGATGGGTTCTTTTCAGGAAAAAGTATTGGTTAATCTTGATGAAGATAAGGCTTCCTTTCCTCGTTTCAATTCTTATGATAAAAGAATTCGTATTAACGAGATTTTCCCTAATGTGGATTACGAAGGTGGTTTTGCTATGCAAGGCGCAAGATTAATGGGTTCAGGAGATATGATGCAGGATGCTTATGTGTATTTCAAAAAGGATGGAAGAAATGCGGTTATCACTGCTGCCAAAGAATATACGATCCGTAAAGACAGGATATCCTCTATGCTGGCTTCTGTTAATGTTTATTTAGAGGACGACTCCATATATCATCCCGGATTGGAGATGAAATATTTTAGTGAATTCAAGGAACTTACCTTGCTTCGTGGTTTATCCGATCTTACAGGTAGCCCTTTTATTGATACCTATCATAAAATAGATATGTATTGCGAGAATTTGTACTGGAAGATGACAGATACTAAGATTAAGTTCGGTTTTCAGCCAGTACCCGGTCGTACAAATACTTCTAACTTTGAGTCTTTTAATTACTATGCAGAATATCGTTATGATAAACTCCAGGGAATTGACGAGATTAATCCTTTGTATCGCGTAAAGCGCTATTGTGACACTTACAGCACCAGAGAATTTTTCGTAGATGATCTCTCAAGACAAATGAAGATATCTCCTGATCAGGTGATGGCTATGCTTATCCGCTTGGCCAATATGGGTTTCCTTATTTATAACTCTGCTGACCAAAAGGTGTTCGTTAAAGAAAGGTTGTTTGACTACCTGAAATCTATGAATAAGAAAATTGATTATGATGCCTTATTGTTTCACTCCGAAGTTTCTAGTGATACCAATGCAGTACTGAGCTTATTAACTTATGATCTTAAGATAAAAGGTGTTCCTTCCATTCTTTTAAGTGATTCGCAAAAAGTTTATGTATATCCATTGAGGCAGGAAATTACTATGAAAAAGAATCGTGATTTCTTATTCTCAGGTTTGGTAGTTGCAGGCCGATTTGCTTTGTTTGCAAAGAACTGTACCTTTATGTATGATGATTTTAAGTTGAAGTTGCCTGTCATTGATTCACTTAGTTTCAAGGTTCCTTCTTTTGAACCTGACGACAGAGGTGCTATGCCTATGAGAATAGTTCAGAATGTTATTCAGGATTTAAAAGGGGAACTTCAGATTGATAATCCTAAGAACAAATCGGGGGTTAAGCAATATCCTAAATATCCTCTACTCATCAGTAATGAGGACTCGTATGTTTATTACAACCGTAAGTTCATCCAAAATGGAACTTATACTAAAGATAGATTCTATTATCACATACTTCCGTTTGAGATTGATAGTCTTGATGATTTTGAGACTGAGAAGTTGAAGTTTGAAGGTAGCTTAACTTCTGCAGGCATCTTCCCTGAGATCAAGGAGCCACTTAAAGTGCAGCCTGATTATTCGCTTGGGTTTGTCACCTCCACTCCTGCCGGTGGTCTGCCTGCTTATGGTGGCAAAGGCACTTATCATAACAAGATTGATTTGAGTAATCGCGGCTTACGTGGCGATGGTAAACTTGAGTTTATTACCTCTACCTCTATTTCCAACAAAATTATTTTCTGCCCTGATTCTATGAATGCTTTGGTGCAGAATTTTGATATTAAAGAACAACCCAAAGGAACTGAATACCCAGAAGTTTCGGCTATTAATATCCGTCAGCAATGGCGACCTTATGCCGATTCAATGATAGTATATAATATTGAGACTCCTTTTGCAATGTATAACAAGCAGTCAAGCTTGTATGGAGGCTTAGTGCTTACGCATGATGGCCTGACCGGCAAAGGGATGATGGCATTTGAGAAAGCCGAAATGGATGCTAACCTTTATAAATTCAAAGAGCATCTTTTTGATTCTGATACTGCCAACTTCCGCTTAAAGTCCTATGATCTTACCGATTTAGCTTTCAAGACTGAGAACTATAAATCGCATATTGATTTCAAGAAACGTGTCGGGGAATTTACTTCCAATGGTGGAGTTTCTAAGGTTAACTTCCCTATAAACCGTTATGTATGTTTTATGGATCGATTGGATTGGAATATGGATAAGGATGAAATTGCTTTGCGCAATACTAAGAAAACTTCTGTTGCTGATCTTGACAAAATGACTTTAAAAGAACTGCTTTCTGTTGATCTCCCTGGTTCTGAGTTTGTGTCAACCCATCCTGCGCAGGATTACCTTAGTTTTCGTTCGCCTAAAGCCACCTTTAGTCTTAAGGATTATGTGTTGACTGCCGAGGAGGTTAGGTATATTATTGTTGCCGATGCTGCAATTGCTCCTTCCGACGGCAAAGTTACTATACTTCGTCAGGCTGAGATGTTGCCGCTCACCAAAGCTTTGATACTTTGTGATACTTTAAAGAAATATCATACTATTTATAATGCTACTGCAAATATAACTGGTAAGAAAGCCTATACAGGTGCAGGGCAATATGATTACACAGATGAGGTTGGGATAAAATTCCCTATTATAATGGATAAGATTTCGGTGAATCCCGAATATAAAACTACTGCTCATGGTTTTATTTCCGATTCAAGCGAATTTATGCTTAGTCCGGCTTTTGCTTTTACCGGAGATGTTACGCTTACCTCCAACAAATTGCATCTACATTTTAGTGGTGGCGCGCGCATTAATAAGATATGTAATCAGGAGCAACCTGCCTGGTTAAAGTTTAATACTGATGTTAATCCTAAGAAAATTTATATCCCTATTGGTGGCGATCCTAAGGATATTACGGGGCGTAAGCTTGCTGCTTCCATTTTATTCTCGAATACAGGCGGCACTATTTACACTTGTTTTGTGTCTCCACGAAAATCTTACAGCGACACCAATATCGTTTCTGCCAATGGTTTCCTAACTTATGATAACACTTCCAAAGAATATCGCATAGCGCCTAAATATAAGCTTTTAAACCCTGACACTTTGGGCAATCTGGTGGCTTTAAATACCAGCACTTGCATTGCACGAGGCGAAGGCAATATTAATCTTGGCTCTAAATTCGGTCAGTTTAAGATGTCAAGCTTTGGTTATGTTACCAATAGCATACTCACCAACGAAGCCAATTTTGATTTGGTGATGCCTATGAATTTCTTGTTTCATAGCGATGCTTTAAAGATGATGAGCCAGAGTATGTACACCAATAATACCCTTGTGGGAATGACGGGTGATTACGAAATTAAACACAAGAAAGCTCTGGAAGAGATACTTGGCGAGGAAGATGCAGGTAAGGTGGTTAACGAAATTAATCTGTACGGTACTTTAAAGAAGGTGCCCGAAAAGCTCAACTTCACTATTATGCTTAGCGATGTTAAAATGAAATGGGATTCTGTAACCCGTTCATTTGTTTCTAAAGGCACACTTGGGGTGGGGAGTATAGGCAAAACTCAGATTAATAAGTATGTAAAAGGTTATTTGCAGATCATCAAGAAACGTAGTGGCGATGTATTTAATCTTTATTTTGAACTGGATGAAGGCGAATGGTATTATTTTAATTATAATAATAATATGATGTCAGGCTTATCATCCAACAAAGAATTTAATGATCTTATCATAAAAGAAAAAGGGGATAAACGACATCTTGATGCTAAGGATGGAATGCCTTCATATGGCTACTATATTTCTAGTGAACGACAGAAAAACAAGTTCTTGGAAATTATGAAAACGGCTGGTGCAGGCGAAAATGCTACCGAGCCCGAACCTGAACCTGAAACTAAACCGGAATAAATCAATTACGATTAAAGAGTTTTAAGGCATTAGGTTATGAATACATCCTGACAGGTTTTTCCTCCTGTCAGATTCTGTGTTAATATCCAAATTTATTTTTGAGTTTTTAAGGCATAATGATAGGAATGTTTTTTTCAAGGGGAGAATTGATCTCCCCTTGACCATTCCAGTCAGTCAGATTATTCCTGTTAGG
>CAIWDQ010000232.1 GCA_903911455.1 uncultured bacterium | reverse complement strand
GATCTCTCTTCTCAAATTTATTAGAAGAGCTTTTTTGTTTTTAAATTAAAAAAATAAGAAAGACTATTAAATTAATCACTAATAAATATCTTTTTACAATCTAAATAGCAATGCTAAAACTAATCTTGTTTCGGCTTTAACTAAATCAGGGCGCCATGATGGGTCTAGTGCAGTTGTTGTATAACCAGTTTGTGAAGTTACGCCTCCTTTACCTGCAAAATAAGGAACATTAGATTCTCTATGGACAAGTTCTATTCTAAAAGTAAAGCTTTGATTTGGCATAAAATCAATATTTGTTGAACAGTCCCAACCTTTAAAGCCATCACCAGGATTGGCGCTAAATGGATATAATCCTTCAGTTTGTGTTGGGTTATTAGGATTTGGTAACGGACTAGCTTGTCCTGTTGGATATAAAACCAAATAACGACCAGGATTTGTCATTACACCACCTCCAACTGTCCATGCAAATTTGTTTTTGCCAAACCATATACGGTTGTAAAACATTAAACTAGCAAAATACTGTGCAGGCCCCTGAACACTATCTCCATTTTTAAAACCATTAACTCCTGCTCCTTTTTCAAAACCTAAATCGCCAGTTAATGAGAAAGCCATTTTAGTAATCCCATTAGATTTTGGATTGTTATAATATCTTACCAATAAACTATTATCAGAGTGAAAACGATGACGACCAGGTAATCCTGCGGCATCAGCACCATAATAATCGTTCGTCAATAACTTGATATTGCTGTTAGGCATCCATGTAATGTTACCACCAAATCCAGGCATATTATTAAAAGCACCATAACTTTGCCATCCATTTATAAGCCAACCTTCAACCTTTAAGTGTTGAGTAGGATATATCTGCAAACGAATTCCATTAAAAAACCAGGGAGTATTATCGGAAGTAAAAGAAGCTTGATACTCCCAGTTTTCGGGTTGATAATAAGAGTTTAAACCAATGTACGACATAAACATACCTGCATCCACATTAATACCATACCATTTATTGAAATGATAACCGATGTTGGCTTCACTTATGTAACGATACACGTCAGCTAACTTGTACTGACCACGATAAGGGCTGTAATCGTTGCGGGGAATTACAATAGAGCGAGTTCCGAACTGAGTCATAAATCTTGCTCTGGCTCCATTGTAATTAAAATCGCCCCCAAAGTGCATTGCTGATAATTGTACTTCATTGTTACGAGCTAAAGCAGTTGACCCAACCACTGTATTATCATTAGGATTGTTGAAAGAATGAGTATAACTTACATCCATTAATAAACTTGGCGTAAAAAACTTCATATTGTTAAATACCGAAGAATCTCTGCGGTCGTTACCGTTTTGCCATGTCATGTCAATTCCATCAAAAGGAACTTTTTCGGTTTCTGTTGTTTGTTGTGCAAACATTTTAGTGTTAATAATGATTATCGTTAATAACAGAATTACTGATTTTAATTTCATTTTTTTATTATTAAATTATTTATTTGATTCTATTTTACTATTTGTATAAATACGATTCAAATTATATGATTTGCTTTGATAGTCGTAAGTAATTAAATCATTATCATTATAAAAATAAACATCCATAAGTTTAAGAAATGAAGCATTATTATAATAAGATGTTCTTAAATTATGTTTTGTTAAAGGATATATTGGAGAATTGGCGTCTGTACTAAAGTAATACTTTGTAACCAGGTGTCTGTTTTTTAAATCTCCCTCAACAGATGATTTAATATACATTAAAATGTTATCGCTCGAATTAATAATAGTATATTCCTCTTTATTATAAAAACGAATACTTTGATTATTTTTATCATGATAACCATAAATTGAATCTTTTTTAAGTTTAATGATTTTATCTCCTTTAATAATTTTTATTGTTGGAGCGTTGAAGAATTCATTTAAATGAAGTTTATATTTTTCGTTACTTTGATTATTAGCATACGAAATTTTATTGCTTTTGAAATCATCGGCAGTAAGATAAACACCTTGTGTTCCTTGTTGAGCAACTAATACGGAACTAAATCCGAATATAAATAGTTGCATAATTAAAACTAATTTTTTCATTGTATTTTGTGTTAAAAATTTATGATGCAAAATTAGGTCGTATTTTATAAGGAAAATATCAAATATGATATTGAAAGGATAAAGAATTTATAAAGAAAATTATCTTGATTTTATAATTTAAATAAGACAAAAATTGACTCAGTTTTTATAAAATTAGAGTAAATAAAATGTGAAGAAGGATATAAGATTTAATATCTTTTAGAATTAATATCATTATTGAAATTATCTAAATAATTACACAAATACTTACATTGAAGCAACATAATATAATAATAAAGCTCTTAAGAAAGCCTGACAAAATGTCAGGAATCCCTTAAATTCTTCGTGCTTTTCCGAATAAGCAACGTTGCTTTGGTCAAAAGTAACGTTGCTTATTTCAAAAAGCATAGG
Source organism: uncultured bacterium (assembly GCA_903911455.1). GTDB lineage: Bacteria > Bacteroidota > Bacteroidia > Bacteroidales > JACABE01 > JBAXLO01. The sequence goes on along the minus strand of CAIWDQ010000232.1, from coordinate 4,836 downwards.
TTTTTGACCTAAAAACACCTGTTTTTGCATAAAAGGAATGGTGCTTTGTTACCATTCCATGAGGAAAACCTGACAAAATGTCAGGTTTTTGGACTAAAAAGTGTGTTTTTTCTAATCTGCTACGTTGCTTTTGCCTCAAGCAACGGTGCTTATTTGGAAAAGCAATGGTGCTTATTATGAAAAGCAGCGTTGCTTATTTAGAAAAGCACGAAAACTTATTCCAATTTTTTAACTTGTATAAATAATAAAATAAAATATCTATATCAGGGATATAATCTAATCGTTAGAAATAAAGTTTTCATGGTTTCCATCACAAAAAGGTTGGGTTTTTGAACCACCACAACGGCATAAAGATTTATTATCTTTAAGAATAATTTCATTCCCTCTTTCATCCTGTATTTTAAAATTACCTTCAATAACGAAAGGACCATCATTCATAACTGTAATCACCACAGAATTTTCCATATCAGGAGCTTCTTCAGTAATCTCATTGTTCATTTCGTATTGCAAAGCCTTAGTTGGGCAACGTTTGATAGTTTTAATCAATTCTTCAGTAGTAGCAGCATTTGGATTAATCCAAGGTCTTTCTCCAGGTTTAAAAACATCAGGCAAAGCACGGAAACATATTGCAGAATGTATGCAAAGGTCGGGTTTCCATATTATTGTAACTTCACCATTAGTATATTTTTTAGTAATTTTTTCCATTTTAATATTGATTAATTTCGATGTAAAGATACTAACATTAATTTAAATATAATGTTGAGATTTTTTTAAAATTATTTTAAATAAATCGCTTGTTAATTGAAGAATGTATTGTAATTTTGACGACTCAAATTAATCAAAATAAGTTTTAAACTAAATCATTAAAGATATGGCAAAAAGGACAATAGTAGCGATGCCCGGAGATGGTATCGGCAAGGTAGTACTCGATGAAGCAATCAGAGTTTTAGATGCTGCCGGATTCGAAGCAAACTATGTAAATGGCGACATTGGTTGGGATTATTGGTGCAAAGAAGGTGATCCTCTTCCTGAACGTACTATTAAATTATTAGAAGAACATAAAATTGGTTTGTTCGGCGCTATCACTTCAAAACCTAAAGACAAAGCAGAAGCTGAATTAGCTCCTGAATTAAGAGGTAAAGGACATGTTTATTACAGTCCTATCGTTGCAATGCGTCAGCACTTTGGTCTTGACATTTGCATGCGTCCTTGCAAGACTTTTAAAGGGAATCCTTTAAACTTTATTCGTCGTGGCCCTAATAATACTATTGAAGAACCAATAGTTGATACCATGATCTTCCGTCAGAATACTGAAGGTTTATATGGTGGTGTTGAGTGGACTAATCCACCTGATCAAGTTTATGATGCTTTGATGACACATAAGAAATTTAAAGAAAACTTTGATTGGTGTCCAAGAGAAGATCTTGCTGTTTCTACACGTATTTTAACCCGTAAATACTCTAGTCGTATTATCAGAGCAGCTTTTGAATATGCTAAAGAAAAAGGATTTAAAGGTATTACTGTTTGCGAAAAGCCAAATGTTGTTCGCGAAACTTCAGGTATGATGCTTAAGATAGCGCAGGAAATGGGAAAGAAAGACTATCCTGGAATCGCAGTTTGGGATACCAATATTGATGCACAGATGATGTGGTTAACTAAGAATCCTGAAGAATATAATGTAGTTGTAGCTAGTAATATGTTTGGTGATATTATTTCTGATGGTTTTGCAGGTTTAATTGGTGGTTTAGGCTTTGCATGCAGTGCTCAGTTCAGCGAAGATGGTGTTGGAGTATTTGAACCAACTCACGGATCCGCTCCTAAGTATGCTGACTTTGAAACTTCAATCGTTAATCCTATTGCTATGATAATGTCAGCATGTATGATGCTTGATTATATTGGAGAAAAAGAAATCTCTAATAAGATTCAGAAAGCTATTGCTGAAGTTGTTGAAGAAGGTAAAGTTCAATGTTATGATATGAAGAAGATGCGTGGTTCAGTAGATTCAGTTAAATTAGGAGCTGCTTCTACCACTCAAATGGCTGATGCAATTATTGCTAAACTATAAGAAAGAAACAAATTTTATCTTATAAAACTTAATCTTAAACCTAATCCCGTATGTACGGGATTAGGTTTAATTAAATTATAAATCTATCTAATGAAAAAATACTTTAAAGGAATCTTAATACTGTGTCTTATCTTTACTGTAACTGTTGTTTCTGCAAAGAAGAAACAAAAAGCAGTAGGATTCAAATGGCAGCACATAGAAAAAGGCTTGTCAGCTGCTGTTGTAAAGGCTCCTAAGATAACACGTATTAGTGACTCTAAAGTAACTATTCTAAAGATAGATCCTAAGTTCTTTAAGTTTGATATTATTTCTGCTACCGAACACGACAGTCTGCTTCGTACAGTTAAAGACTGGAGTGAAATGAAAGGTCTCGTGGCTGCTATTAATGCAGGTATGTATGGTTTGGATAAACATTTGTACAATATGGGTTACATGAAGAACTTCAATCATGTTAACAATCCAAATCTTAGAGATAATTATAAAGCTATGGCAGTCTTTAATCCTGTTGACAGTACATTGCCGTTATTTCAGATTGTAGATTTAACTAATCAAAGCTTTGATAATTATAAAGATAAATACAATTCATGTACTCAGTGCATGCGAATGATTGACAATAATGGCAAGCCTGTTGAATGGATTCAGAAACATAAGATGAGATGCAGTATGGTGGTGCTTGCTGTTGATAAAGATGGCAATGCACTTTTTATTTTCACCAGAACACCTTACACTCCTAATGAGTTTTCAAAGTTCTTGCTTAGTTTGCCTATAGGTATTCACTCTGCGATGTATCTGGAAGGTGGCCCCGAAGCTTCCTTATATGTCAATAGTGGTGATACTGTTATTGAAAAGTTTGGAAGTTATGTTTCGCGAACTTATGCACACGATCGCAACGATAAGTTCCGCAAGATGCCAAATGTAATTGGTATAAGAAGAAAGTCCTAACCATAAAATCAAATCATGAAGTTTAATCCTATCGCAACTTTTAAAAAGAATAAGAAACTTCGTATCACTATCTATGTGTTGCTTATTCTGTATGCAATCATTGGCTTCGTGCTTACCACTTCTTTCTTTGCCATAAAGCTTCATTTGTTTAACGATCCCGGAGCAGTTGATTTTAACGATAGGTATTTCCAGAAGAATGGTGAAAAAGATTATACTAAATTAGAAAAAGATACCAATCAGACAGCCATTGACAAAGCTGCACTTTTATATTATAAGCTTAAGGTTTTAAACGAATACTATCCTCAAAATGCTAAGCTTATTCACGATTCGTGGATGCAGCATAAAGATATTGTTTTAGCCGAAAAGATGTTTGATGCAGTTAACCTTCGTCTTCAGGACAATCAGGCTTTTCAGGATAAACTTAAAGCAACGCCCGAATCATTAAGTCAGAATGTAAAGAGCAGCAATCCTAATAAAAGTGTGTTTGAATGGATGAATATTGTTGAATGGGAAGATTTCAAACTCTCGGTTGTTAAAGATTCGGCTTTGATTGATAGTGCTGCTAAGGTTACCCATGTTGAGCCGCGTTTAATAGTTTCAGTTCTTTTGGGCGAGCAGATGCGTCTCTTCAACTCCACACGCGAAGTTTATAAGAAAGTTATCAGTCCGTTAAAGATATTGTCGGTTGAAGCTAAGTTCTCAATGGGAGTTACAGGTATTAAAGAAGAAACCAGCCTTAAAGTTGAGCGCTTTCTTAAAGACAGTCTTTCTCCTTTTTATCTTGGTAAAGAATACAAACACTTACTTGATTTCTCTTCTTCCGACCCTAATAAAGAGCGTTATACCCGTTTAATTAATTATCGGAATCATTATTATTCTTATCTGTATGCAGCAATTATTCTCAGGCAGGTAAGAGAGCAGTGGCGTAAGGCAGGATTTGATATTTCAAACCGCCCCGAGATATTAGCTACCTTATATAATGTAGGCTTTGAATGGTCCAAACCGGGACCAGCTCCTAAGGTTGGTGGCTCTCATGTTACTATTAACGAAAGGGTGTATACATTTGGTGCCTTGGCTTATGAGTTCTACTACTCAGGTGAATTGTTAAAAGAGTTCCCTTTTAAACCTAAGTATTGGTAGAAGAAAAGTACTTAAAGTGCCGTCATTGCGAGGAGGAACGACGAAGCAATCTCTTTCCAACGTCGTCATTGCAATTCACCACGCCGTCATTGCGCGAAGTCCCGCTTATGCGTGGAAACGAAGTGAAGCAATCTCTTTTCCACGCCGTCATTGCGGGCTTGACCCGCAATCCCTTTCCTATGCCTTCATTCATAATTCATAATTCATCATTCATAATTCTTTTTATATTTATAACCAAAGCTCGGGTTTAAATATAAATGATAAGAAGAAAAATATTGAAATTTAAATTAATCTTCTGATTTTATTCTTAAATCAAGTTCATATATAGTATTATTCATTTCAAAATTAATAAAGTCTTTAGTTTTCTTAATTATTCTTTTTTTTCCATAATCAAATTCTTTGTGATGATTAGGACATAGAATTAATAAATTATCAGGAGTTTCTCTGCCTTTTTTATTTTTTTCAATTATATGGGCTGCCTCAATATAGAAACCACCATCTTTCTTTTTAATTTGTGATTTACAAATTTGACATTTAAATTCTCTATAAATCTTTAAGTAAGCAACAGTCTTATTGTCTCTTTTATAAGTCTTATGATTAACAATTACTTTTTCTGATTCATTAACTTTCAAATTTGATAAATATTCAATAATTTTAGATTTATTTTTTTCTTTTTCAAAGATAGTTAT